>CAYNBC010000197.1:0-4825 GCA_964395255.1 uncultured Sphingobacteriales bacterium
CTCACATCGGCTTTAAGCATTATTGTACTGGCAATAGTTATTTATCTGGCTATTCTTGCCATACGTGAGGTAAGAAAGATGAATGAAGGAAAGATTAGCTTTGGTAATGCTTTTGGTATATCCATTACTATTTTTTTAATAACTTCTTTATTGACTGTTGGTTTTCAGGCATTATATCAAAATGTTATTGACCCCGGTTATGCTGACCGTGCTAAACTTGAAATGTTACAGGCCATGGAAGAGAGATTTGACAAAGCAGGGGTAGAAGGTGAAATGCGTGAAAGACAACTTGAAAGAGTAGAAAATCAGGATTTCAGGCTTACAGGTAAAAGAGTGGTACAGTCATTGGGCTATTCCCTGGGTATTTATCTGGTAATAAGTTTAATTATTGCCGCTTCTGTAAAAAAGGATATCAACGAATCTGTTGAATTGTAATATGGACATCAGCCTTGTTATACCTCTTTATAATGAAGAAGAATCATTAGCCGAACTCTATGACCAGATAAAATCGGTCATGGATGAAAATGGTTTTAGCTATGAAGTTATTTTTGTTGACGATGGTAGCTCAGATAACTCCTGGAAAATAATTCAACAACTTGCTCAAAATAATCCGGAAATTAAAGGAATATCATTCCGCAGAAACTATGGAAAGTCGGCTGCATTAAATGAAGGATTCAGAATTGCAAAGGGAAATGTTGTGATAACCATGGATGCCGACCTGCAGGATGACCCTGCAGAAATTCCTTATTTTTATCGCATGATTGTAGATGAAGACTATGATATTGTTTCTGGATGGAAGAAAAAAAGATATGACCCGCTTTCCAAAACTATTCCTACAAAAATTTACAACTGGGCTACCCGTAGATTAACCCGGATTAAGTTACATGATTTTAATTGCGGTCTTAAAGCTTACAAATCGGAACTCATTCACAGTATAGAACTCTATGGCGAGATGCACCGCTATATTCCTGTCATTGCCAAATGGCAGGGTTTCAACAAAATTGGAGAAAAAGTGGTTCATCACCGCCCCCGTAAATATGGTCAAACCAAATTCGGTATTGAGAGATTTGTTAATGGCTTGCTGGATTTGCTTTCCATATTGTTTGTTTCCCGCTTTAGCAAAAAACCCATGCATTTTTTCGGCACCTTTGGTGTTCTTGCCTTTCTCATTGGTTTTGTTATTTCTTCCTGGCTGATTGGAGAAAAAGTTTATGCACGCTTTTTTCATGTACCTTACCATCAACGGGATATCGTAGACCAGCCATTATTCTATATAGCCCTTTTGTTGGTGGCTATTGGGGTTATGTTGTTTCTTGCCGGTTTCCTGGGCGAATTAATTCACCGGCTGGAAAACAGTAAAGATGTTTATAAAGTTAAAGACCGTTTGAATGTTAATTAGTTGATATACTTTTAAATGAAAATGATGAAAAAATTTCTTTTCTCTTTTGTTTTTGTAACAGTTTTCTTTAGCTGGTTTGCCTGCCAGAAAGTTGACAGGATTGTGCTTGATATTGAAAACAGTGTTTTTGTTAAAGCGGATATAAGCGGCAACCTGATTCCTGTCGATTCAATAAAACCTACTTATTATCCGGGTGATTCCATTGTTCTGGCGTTGCTCAATACAGGCCAATTTGAAAAAGATAAAAAAGGTTTTGCCTCAATCTCCATGAAGCTGATTATCAAAGACTCCCTTGCTAATCCTGTTTATGAAAAAATGCTAATTGAACCGGGAGAGGGTCTCATAAACCTGACGGGAAATACAATTGGTACCACTTATGCTGTCTGGAAATCACCTTATGATGTTCCTGCCGGAAAATACTTTTTTATTGTTGAGGTTAGGGATGAACTTAATGGACAATTTTCCACATTGAGCAGGGATTTTTACATAAAATAAATGGGCCATGAACGAAATAAAGTTTTACAAATACCACGGAGCGGGAAATGACTTTATTCTAATTAACACCTCTGAAACAGATGAAACTTTATTTACAAACAGCAGGGTGGAGCAGATGTGTTCAAGACGAACAGGCATTGGTGCTGACGGATTGATATTGATAAGCGCAACTTCTGAGGCTGATTTTCGGATGAGATATTTTAACTCAGACGGAAAAGAAAGTACCATGTGTGGAAATGGAGGGCGTTGTGCCGTTGCCATGGCACGCCATATAGATTTGATAAAGTCCAATACTACCCAATTTATAGCATCTGATGGCCCCCACTATGCCGAAATTCTTGACAATAATATGATACGCCTGAAAATGAAAGATATAGCCGGTATTGAGGAACGAGGGGATTATTATTTTATCGATTCGGGTTCTCCCCATGTAGTTATCATGGTAGATGACCCTGATTCTGTGGATGTCGTTGAGCTAGGTAGAAAAATACGTTACAATTATCGCTTTTTCAAGGAAGGTACTAATGTTAACTTCGTCAGTCTTTGTGAAGCAGATTCGATGAAAGTGCGAACTTATGAAAGAGGTGTTGAGGATGAAACTCTTTCATGCGGTACAGGTGCTGTTGCATCTGCTGCTTTTTGTTCTTTTATTGCCAAAAAACCCGGACAATACAAGAAACAAGTTATCATGCAGGGAGGTACATTGTATGTTGATTTCGAATATGATGGCAGCCAATTCCGGAATGTGTTTTTGACCGGTCCTGCTGAGTTTGTATTTCAGGGATTTTATCCTGCCGAAAAATAATATTAACTAAAATTTCCGGATGCATCTGATAGGACAAACGCCTGCATCATTAAGCCAGTGGCTGGCCGAAAAGGGTGAACCTTCATACCGTAGCCGGCAAATTTTAAAATGGTTATACCTGCATCATGTTACAGATCCATTACTTTTCAGCGATTTGCCCATTACTTTAAGGGAGAAAATTAAAGCTGAATTTGACACTGAGTTGAATTATCCAGTACAAGTTAGCTCTTCAAAAGATGGGACGAAAAAATATTTATTTAAAATTGCTGAAAGAAAGTATATTGAATCGGCATGGATACCTGATAAAACCCGGAGTACACTATGTGTTTCCACACAGGTAGGTTGTAAAATGAGATGTACATTTTGTATGACAGGCAAGCAGGGCTTTAGCGGTCATTTAAGCAGCTTTGATATTTTAAACCAGTATTTTAGCCTGCCGGAAAAGAAAAATGTTACCAACCTGGTATATATGGGAATGGGCGAACCTCTCGACAATCTGGAGGAAGTACTCAAAAGCCTTGAAGTTATTACATCTCCCTGGGGTTTGGGATGGAGTCCCAGGAGAGTTACTGTTTCAACAGTGGGTTTATGGCCTCAGGTAAAAACCTATATAGAACAAACAAAATGTCATCTGGCTATCAGCCTCCATAGCCCGTTTGAAAGCCAGAGAAAAGAACTCATGCCTGTAGAAAACAAAGCTCCAATCTCCAAACTCATTCAATTTTTAAAAACCCTGAACTGGTATGGACAAAGAAGATTATCTTTTGAGTACATTATGTTTGACAACTATAATGATACACCCAGACATGTAGCGGCTTTGACAAAATTACTGAGCGGACTAAAATGCCGAATTAATTTAATCCGTTTTCATGAAGTTCCGGGAATTCCTTTAAGACCATCTTCCGATAAAAAAATGGAAGAGTTTATGTTGGCTTTGAATAATAAAGGAATCCGAACCACCATTCGTGCTTCAAGGGGCCAGGATATTCAAGCTGCATGTGGCTTATTGTCTACAATGGCTCAGAAAAATCAGGGTTTACTTTCCTGAATACTTGCTTTTTTTTAAAAAGTTTTTATACTTTTGCGACCTAACCAAAAAAGTCTAACATGGACGATTATCCTGCGTGTAGTTGTTATTTGTTAAACTGATTTGCAGGAGGTTTACCGCCTCCGGCAAATCACCAAAAACCGGAGGTGGTCATGATAACATATTTCAGAAAAGACAAAAGTGGTATTCAGGTTATTCCGGCTTATGAAAAAAACTGCTGGGTAAATGTTGAGAATCCCACTTCAGAGGAAATCAATGTTCTTTCAGGAATTTTCGGAATACCTGAAGAATTTATTACGGATGTTCAGGATATTGACGAAAGGTCACGCCTTGAGGTGGATGAAAAATGGCTTATGTTGATTTTCCGTATCCCCATTCATAAAGAAGATGAAGGTATTCCTTTTATCACAGTTCCTTTTGGAGTGTTAATTTCTGACGAAACCATTATCACTATTTGTCAGTTTGACAATGAAGTTTTGCCGATGTTTTTAAGACAGGCCAAAGTCAAAAAAGCTGGTTTTGAAAGTAATTTCAGTCTGGTTTTTAACATTATGCTTCATTCGGCCACCCTTTATTTGCGTTACCTGAAAAAAATAAATATCCAGACCAACCAGATTGAGCAGGACCTGAAGAGGACAGCCAGAAACCAGGAGTTGCACAGGCTATTAAACATGGAAAAATGTCTGGTTTATTTTATTACATCCCTTAAATCGAATGAAATTGTGCTGGCACGCCTCCGTACTTTGAAAGCCATACAATTGACCGATGAAGAGGAAGACTTACTGGAAGACCTGGCTATTGAAAATAAACAGGCAGTTGAAATTGCCAACATATATAGCGATATCCAGAGCGGAATGATGGATGCTTTTGCTTCACTCATTTCCAACAATCTCAATGTAGTGATGAAGCGTTTAACATCCATCACCATTATTTTGATGATACCTACCCTGATAGCCAGTTATTATGGTATGAATGTTCCCAATTATTTAGAACACAATGGATGGGCTTTTGCAGGCATAATTGCTATTTCCATAGCACTTGCTTTTGGTGGAGTATTCCTGTTCCGAAAAATTAATCT
>CAYNBC010000198.1:0-4763 GCA_964395255.1 uncultured Sphingobacteriales bacterium
AATTCATATCGGGCTGTTATTATTGATAACATTGTTATTCTGCCAGAAAGCTAAAAGCTTTTCTTTGTCCGATACTATTTTAGAACCCGGAATTCAAACCGTAGTATTTTACCAGACAGGCACCATCAATACTTTTCCTGTTTTATTTCTGGATAATTCTGCTTCTCAGCTTACCCTTGCTTTTGATGACCTGAAAGCCGAACATCGAAATCTTGAGTACAGGATATTGCATTGCGATTATTACTGGAGAGTTTCTGATATTCCTGAAAGCCGCTACATGGAGGGTATCAATGCCCAGACCATTGACAATTACAACTTTTCGTTCAATACTTATGTGGATTATATTAATTATTGGTGTTTGATTCCCAACGAAAATATCAGGATTACACTGCCGGGTAATTATGTGGTTGAAGTGTATGATGCAGATAACGACAACCGTCCGGTATTGCGAAGGAGATTTATAGCTGTAGTATCAAAAGCAGGAATTCAGATGGAAGTCAAACGTCCGACATTTGCCCGGTACATGGACACCCATCAGGAAGTGGATTTTAAAATCAATATTGGAAATATTGATGTTCAAAACCCCATGCACGACATTAAAGTATGGCTGATTCAAAACCAGCGATGGGATAATGCTATTCATGATTTGAGTCCCCGTTATGTAAATGGTTCGGAATTGATTTATGACTTTGAAGAAGAAAATTTGTTTCCCGGGTTGTCGGAGTGGAGATATGTTGACTTGAGATCAGTGAATTATCCCCGCTACGGTGTGCGAAAAATTATCCTTGACAGTGTTTATCACCTCATACTCTTTCCGGACGAAGACAGGTCAATCTATACATACGCACAGTGGTCCGATATTAATGGAAACAGGATTGTCAGCTCTGACCGAAGTGGGACACCCATGAATGAACTGGATTATGTATTAACCCATTTCAGCCTTGTATCTCCCTATCCATTCGAAAATGAAGAGGTTTTCGTTTTTGGTGCTTTGTCGGATTGGAAACTAGACCCTCGGTTCCGGATGAAATACAATAAAGAAAAAGGAATATATGAAGCAGACATACTTTTAAAACAGGGTTACTACAACTATTATTATGCTCTGATGGATGAAAATAGAAAAGCTGATTGCAGCCGTTTTCAGGGTTCTCATTATCAAACCGAAAACGAGTATTATCTGGTTGTTTACTGCTGGTCGTTTTATTACAATACCGATTTGATTTGTGGTTATTTCAAATGGAAAAAAACAGACAAGTAAATACTTTTCTTTTGGTTTTTGAGTAGAATATTTCCTTTTGACTGGTTCGATTTTAACCCAGAATTGTCAGAAATGGTTATCGATGAAAATCGAACTTAACCATTCATCAGGTTTTCAATTTCTTCCACTTCAACGGGGATATTTTCCATCAAATCTACATTTCCGTTGTCGGTAATCCAGATATCCGATTCGATACGCACCGCAATATTTTCTTCCTTAATATAAATACCTGGTTCGCAGGTAAGCACCATACCTGGTTTGAGGGTGATGTATTTATGCCCCACATCATGCACATCAAGGCCGATAAAATGTGAAGTTCCGTGCATAAAATATTGGGTATAAAGAGGCTTATCAGGATTCTGTTTTTTTACATCCTGTTCGCTAAAGAGTCCCAGTTTTATCAGTTCTTTTTCAATGAGTTTATTAACGGTATTATTAACATCGTTGATAGTGATACCGGGTTTGATAATATGGGTTTTGGCTTCTTTCCAGACCCGTAGTACAGCATTGTAAACTTCTTTTTGTCTTTCGGAAAAACGACCGTTCACGGGAATGGTTCTGCTCAGGTCAGCAGCATAATTGGCATATTCAGCGCCAAAATCAAGAAGGAGCAGGTCGCCATCTTTACACATGCAGTGATTCGTATTATAATGAAGACATAAACCGTTTTCACCGCTGGCCACTATGGGTGCATAGGCATGCCCGTTTGCCCTGTTAATACGAAATTCATGGGTGATTTCAGCTTCAATCTCGTATTCCCATCTTCCGGGTTTTACAAAAGGCAATATTCTCCGGAATGCTTTTTCGGTTATATCACAGGCTTTTTGCATGAGTGCTATTTCTTCGGGTTCTTTAATAAGCCTGAGTTCAGTTAAAAGGGGCGCCAGCCTTTCGTAGTGGTGTTCAGGATATTGATTTTTTATCCATTCACCAAATCGTATATCCCGGTAGGGTACATCCGTTTTGAATTTGTAGAATTCTATCTTATTCAAAAATACGGTACTACAATAATTCATGATTTCGTTTAAAATCATTTCAAAATCGTCCAGCCAGTAAACTGTTTGAATGCCAGAAATATCCCTGACTTCTTCATGGGTATATTTATGGCCTTCCCATACGGCAATTTGTTCGTTGGTTTTCAGGACAAAAGCAATTTCACGGTACTTTTCCACGGGAGAATCAGGATAAATCAATACAATGGTTTTTTCCTGGTCCAACCCGGAAGCCCAGAACAAATCGGAGTTTTGCCTGAATATGTGAAACTGGTCTCCGTTGCGGGGAAACTGGTCATTTGAATTTAGAATGGCAACGGAATTCGGAGGTAATTTATCTGCCAGCCGCTTACGGTTCCTGATAAAAAGTGAATGGTCAATTTTTTCATACAACATATCTCATTATTTAAAGGTTTCCAATGAGCAAATAAAAATAAGAAACTTATGGCTATCAAGGATGATAATGAATAATAACTTTGTTTTTAAACCAGGGAATATCAGTCAGGGTTTGAAGTGAATATATTTTATAAGTAGCCAATGCTTTAGCATCTTCGCTACCTGACCAGTAAAGCAAGTGTCCTCCGGAAGCTATTAAATGACGGTTTTGCCGGATAAAATCACGAGCCTGTGTTACGGCTCTACCCGTTACCAGAGAAAATTGTTCTTTTAGCTCTTCTGAGCGCTGGGGAAGGGCTTTTACCTGCTTTGTTAGTTGTAATTTTTCAATCATGTCGTTGAGTGCCATAATTTTTTTCTTCCGGCCGTCAATTAAAGTAAAACGGATAGAAGGTAAAGCAATGGCCAGTGGGATTCCAGGCAAACCGCCACCTGTACCCACATCCACTGCATTAACAATACCGCTGAAATCCCAGACTTTTAAAATCAGCAGGGAATGCAATAAATGATGCACTTCAAAATTATCCTCATCTTTGCGTGAAATAAGATTTATTTTGGCATTCCAGTCCCGTATAAGCCTGTAATAGAGTTCAAATTTTTCCCATTGTTCATGAGTAAATTTTTCCGGGAAATACTTTTTTAATATGTCCATTTTACCAGCCACGATAGGATTTTAAAAACTTTACCTCAAAAGCCATGAGCGGAAGATAAATGAAAAAATATATGAGTTCATAAATAATGAGCAAAGCCGGGGCTTTCATGGAAGGTATTTTTTTATGGGCGAGCAAACTAACTGTGTATGCCGAAATATAGCGAATAAGAAACAGTAAAAGGGCAGGAGTTATTTCCGGGTTTAAAAGAATAGAAAGCAGTCCTGCCAACCAGAAAAGATAATGGGACATATAGATACTGCCCAAAAGATAACGGGATGAAGAAGTGTACTCGTTCCCAGCGAGGTTATGACGCAGCTTTTGCCTGAACCAGCTTTTCAACGAGGGTGGCGGAAGGGTGTATATAAAACTCTTCGGGGCTAATGAAACAGTCGTATTTGTACGCGTAGCATTTCTATTTACAAACAAGTCATCGTCTCCAAAAGGAACATGGAGCTGATGCTTAAATCCTTTTTTTTCAAAGAAAAAGCTTTTCCTGTAAGACAGATTACGGCCCACACCCATGTAAGGCTTTCCTGCCAGAGCCAGAGACAGGTAATGAAGCCCGGTAAAAAAAGTATCGTAGCCAACCATCAAATGCCATACTGATGACCCGATACGATAAGCAGAAAATCCAAGAACTATTTGGGTTTGAGCTTTATAATTCTTTACCATCTCCAGAATCCATTCTGAAGAGGCTGCTTCACAATCGGCATCTGTAAAAAGCAATATTTCATTTCGTGCCTTTCGAATGGCCAGTGATAATGCCAGTTTTTTACCTGGCCTGTCTTTGATGTTTTTATCCAGGTTGACAATTTCAAGATTTTTATATTTTGTTTTGAAATTGTGAAGGACTTCTTCTGTTTCATCTTCCGAATGGTCGTTAACCACTATAACTTCAAAATCCGGATAGTTTTGATTTAGAATGGAAGGCAGAAAGCGCTTTAGATTTTTAGCTTCGTTTTTGGCAGTTATAATAACACTGATCGGAGGGGATGTTTCAACTTTTGTATCTTTTCTACGGAAATAAACAAGTTGCCCATATAAATACCAGTGTATAAACAATTGTACTGCACAGGAAAGGGCAAAAACAATCGAAACAGGATGACTGATAAACGCAATTAAATCCATAGACATATGATAAATGGCCGGACAAATATCCTTTGAATTTTATTCAGGCGCATAAAATATTTTACACGAAATGTCACTGACAGCCAAAAATGGCTGTGAAATTTCATCTATTTTTGCAGGGAATTGATTCTGGATGAAATTTCATATTGAAAAAAAAGACCCGCATACAAAAGCCCGTACAGGGCTTATTACCACTTCGCATGGAGAAATAAAAACCCCAGTATTTATGCCCATTGGCACACAGGGGTCGGTGAAAGCCGTTCATATTACCGAGCTGGAATCAGTGATAGGTGCTGAAATAATTCTTGGAAATGCCTATCATCTGTATTTGAGACC
>CAYNBC010000199.1:0-3076 GCA_964395255.1 uncultured Sphingobacteriales bacterium
TCTTTATAATGCAGGAAATATCAAGTATCAAAGTCAGGGGAATAAATACTATTTTACGACCCGGACTGATACTCTCAACACCTTTGTCATATTTAACCTGAATGGCGTTAAAAAACCTGTTATTATCGGTAAAATAGAAAATCAAAATTTACATGGAACGGAGCCGGTCGATATGGTGATTATCACTTATCCGGCATTTGAAGAACAGGCCCGGGAAATCGCTCGTATTCATGAGCAGTTGGATTCCATGAAAGTACTTGTAACAACACCTGCAAAAATTTATAACGAATTTTCCTCCGGAGCACAAGATATCACAGCAATTCGTGACTTTATGCGTTACCTGTATGCCGTGGCACAAACTCCCGAACAGCGCCCGAAGTATTTGCTGCTATTTGGCGATGCTTCCTACGATTATAAAGATATCATTCAAGGCAATACCAATTATGTTCCCACCTATCAGAGTGCAAGCAGTTATTCACCCATTCAATCTTATGCTTCGGATGATTATTTTGGTTTTCTTGACGAAAATGAAGGAGACTGGGACAATGCTGCTGCTACCAAGGATCATAAGATCGATTTGTACATAGGCAGGATGCCTGTTCATACGGTTGAGCAGGCACAGACAATGGTGGATAAAATTAAGGCTTATATATCATCATCCTCACTGGGAGAATGGAGAACACTCATTACCCTTGTTGCAGATGATACTGACGATGAGGGTTTTAATGGTCATATCATCCAAACTGAAAATCTGGCCAAATATGTAGAAACCAATCATCCTGAATTAAATCTCAACAAAATATACCTGGATGCATTCAAACAGGTTTCCACAGCCAATGGTTATAAGTATCCCGATGTAAATAAAGCCATTAATGACGCTGTTAATAATGGTACACTGGTGATAAATTATACCGGACATGGCGGAGAAAAAGGCTGGGCTCATGAGCGTGTACTCGAAATACCTGATATCAATGGTTGGACCAATCTCGAAAGACTTTCCTTATTTGTAACAGCCACCTGTGAATTTAGCAGATATGATGATCCAGAGAGGGTTTCGGCAGGCGAACTGGTATTATTGAACCCCAAAGGCGGAGGTATAGCCATGCTTACTACTTCACGTGTGGTTTATGTTTCCGGTAACGACCGTCTTACCAATAACCTGTTTAAAAACAATATTTTTGTACAAAAAAACAATATCAGTAAAACCTTCGGTGAAATCAATGCTTTGACCAAAGACAGAACTACTTACGATGTAAATACAAGAAAATTTATTTTACTTGGCGACCCGGCACTTCGCCTTGCTTATCCTTCCTATAATGTTGTGGTAAAATCCTGTCCTGATTCTTTGAAAGCTTTTCAAAAAGTAACTGTTAGTGGGGAAATTCAAAACCAGCAGGGGCTTCGGCTGGATAATTTTAACGGTGAGCTTACCGCCATGGTTTTTGATAAAAAAGAAAAGCTAAGCACACTGGGGAATGACCCTAACAGCCAGATTGTAGAGTTTGAAGTTCAAAAAAATCTTATTTACAAAGGAAAGGCAACCGTGAAAAACGGTTTATTTTCATTTAGTTTTATTGTACCAAAAGACATTTCCTACTTAAACGGACAGGGAAAAATTACCTTTTATGCTACCAATGGAATCATTGATGCCAAAGGTTATTATGACCAGATTATTGTAGGAGGTACTTCCGAAAATTATATCATGGATGATACACCACCGCAGATTGAGCTTTTCATAGGAGACACACTTTTTATATCCGGAGGTATCACAGGTGAAAATCCTCTCATGATTGCCCGTGTTCAGGATGATAATGGTATTAATACAACAGGAAATGGTATTGGTCATGACCTCATTGCGGTTCTGGACAATGGTGAACCTGTCATTTTAAACAATTACTTTCAAGCAGCTGTGGATGATTACAGAAAGGGAGAAATCAGATATCGTTTTCAGAATTTATCTGAAGGCAAACATCATTTATGGGTTCGGGTGTGGGATGTAGCCAATAACTCTGCCACAGCTGAAATAGATTTTGTAGTAATTAATTCCGGCAAACCGGTTATTGAAAATTTATTCAATTTTCCCAATCCGTTCAGAGATGAAACAACCATTCAGTTTAACCATAATTTAAATGAAATAGAAGCTGTTGTCGAATTGCATGTATATGATATATATGGTCAATTGGTTTATAACTGGAGAAATGATATGCTTCTTGAAGGTACCACAGCCCGGTTCATAAAGTTTGAGGGTAGAAATAGCCATGGTTACCGGTTGAAACCCGGATTGTACATATACCGTTTAGTCGTTTACAACGAATCAGGGCTTCAGGTTAGCAAAAGTGCTAAAATGATAATTACTCCCTGAGTACAAGGAAAATGTTTTTATTTTTGCAAATGATAATATAAACAAAAATGAATCTGAAAAATAAACATTTGAAGAAATTGCCTGTACTTCTGGCAATTATAGCAGGTTTACAATTGAATGCCCAGACTCCTGAAGACGAATGGCAAAGGGCAAAAGAAGGCAGGAACGTAATTACTACAGCGGTTCCCTTTCTGATGATTACACCTGACAGCCGTTCCGGTGCGATGGGTGATGCAGGTGTGGCTTTACCCCTGGACCCCAATGCACTACACTGGAATCCTTCCAAAATTGCATTTGCTGATAAGGAAATGGCTCTGTCGCTTTCCTATATACCATGGTTAAAATCATTGGTGCCCGATATCAATTTATCTTATCTGGCTGGCTACAAGCGGATTGATAATATGTCTGCCTTTGGTTTTTCTATGCGTTATTTCAGCCTTGGAGATATTACTTTTACCAATGAAAATGGTGAATATATGGGTGATTTCAGACCCCATGAACTGGCTATTGACGGAAGTTATGCAAGAAAATTATCAGAGAATTTTTCTCTGGGTGTTTCTTTAAGATTCATTTATTCTAATCTGGCCGGTAACACTGCCCTTCAGAATGGAACTCAAACAAAACCCGGGATTGCCGGTGCCGGGGATATTTCCTTTTTCTGGAAGTTAAATCCCATGGAAATTAATGACAAAGAACTGGATATCAATTTAGGGG
>CAYNBC010000199.1:3086-4741 GCA_964395255.1 uncultured Sphingobacteriales bacterium
CATTTCCAATATTGGTTCTAAAATTACTTATACTGATGAAACCGACAGAGATTTTATTCCAATGAACCTGAGAATCGGCTCCTATTTCAACTACCATATTGATGAGTACAATGAAATTGCAATGACTTTTGATTTGAATAAATTACTTGTTCCGACACCTCCTTATTATAACCTGGATTCTTTTGGTAATCCCATATATGATGCGGATGGAAATCCAGTTATATTTAAAGGCAATGACCCGGATGTACCTGTCATTGCCGGAGCTATTCAATCATTTTATGATGCTCCCGGAGGTTTCAAAGAAGAATTACGTGAAATCAACCCTGCTATTGGTTTTGAATACTGGTATGCAAAACAGTTTGCAGCCCGTGCCGGTTATTTCTACGAACATAAAACAAAAGGAAACCGTCAATTTATTTCTTTAGGAGTGGGAATACGATATAATATTTTAAACCTGGATGTTTCTTATCTGATACCTACCAATAACAAAACCTTGAGCCAGACAAGCCCGCTTGATAAAACCGTACGTTTTACTTTGATTTTCAATTTGGGCGAAAAAGAGAAGTAAGTATTCTTACCTGTGATAAAAACAGGAATAGGCTTTGATTTTCACCGTTTGGGTGCCCATGACAAACCGCTTGTCATTGGTGGTGTTGAAATTCCCGGCATGCAGGGATGCATAGCTCATTCAGACGGAGATGTTTTCATTCATGCTTTGATTGATGCCTTAGTCGGCCCCTGCCATTTACCCGATATCGGGCAGATGTTTCCGGACAACCAGGATAAATGGAAAAACGCATCAAGTCTATCATTGCTCAAAGAGGTAAAAACAATTATTGACCAGAAAAATTTTCATATCCTTAATATAGATGCGATTATTTTACTGGAAAAGCCAGCCTTGTTTCCATTCTATCCGGCTATGAAAAAAAATATTGCAGAAATTTTAAATCTGGAAAATCAAGCTATTTCCATTAAGGCAAAAACTATGGAAGGCATAGGCTTTGTGGGCAAGGGTAAAGGAATAGCCGCTCTGGTAAATGTACTTGTCAGCGATTAAAGGTAATCAGAAATAAATGGATTAAGCCGTTTTTCATCTCCAATGGTAGTAGGATTCCCATGTCCTGAATAAACGGTAACATCATCCCCAAGAACGAACAGCTTATTGAATATAGAATCAATCAATGTATCGAAATCACCACCGGGGAGGTCTGTCCGGCCTATACTTCTTTCAAACAGGACATCACCTGAAATAACAAAATTCTGACTTTCGCAATAGAAGGCAAGATGTCCGGGTGTATGACCCGGAACATGAATTACTTTGAGTATATCTTCGTTCAGAACAATAGTATCACCTTCATGAAGAAAATGACCGATAGCGGGAGGTTCAAATTTTTCCAGTCCATAAAGCATGGCGTGTGAATCGGAGCTTGTAATGTTTTCCTGTTCCAGTTCGTGCGCCTCGGGTATTAAATGGTATTTATCCTTGATAAATTTATTTCCCATGATGTGGTCAATATGACAATGGGTATTTAATAAACGAACAGGAGTGATATTGTTGTTTGTTAAAAACTCCACCAGCTGATTATTTTCATTTTCATTACTGTTTCCTGCGTCTATGATTACCCCCTGGCCATGTTCATTGTAAAGAATATAAG
>CAYNBC010000200.1:0-4732 GCA_964395255.1 uncultured Sphingobacteriales bacterium
GAGATAAAAATAATAATCTAAGCTACCGGATATCCTCATCATCAAGCAGAATAAATTCTTGCTTTCTTTTTTGTATAATTCCCTGTTTTATCAGGCTGATAGACATTAAAATGGCTGAAACAAAAATGACCACAAGGATTACATCCTGTATGGGGCCCTCCAATTTGTATTCTTCAGGAATTGAAAAATAAAGCAGTATCGTAATAAGACCACGGGGATTTATCCAGAGTCCGCTTTTTAGCTTTTCTTTATAAACCCCCCAAAGAACCAGTGCGCGAATCA
This sequence comes from uncultured Sphingobacteriales bacterium, assembly GCA_964395255.1. GTDB lineage: Bacteria > Bacteroidota > Bacteroidia > CAILMK01 > JAAYUY01 > CAYNBC01. The sequence continues at coordinate 283 of CAYNBC010000200.1, forward strand.
GAAAAATTAAAGCTATTAGAAGAAGTCCCAGTAAAAGAATCCCGGGTTTTGCCAGGTGGGTAAGTGTAGCCGTCATACCAAAAATGATAAAGAAAAATGTTCTGACAACAAATGAAATTTCCATGGTAATGATATGCAAATCTTCCTGTAATTCATGCATAACCTCAGCTTTAAATAATCTGGCAAGGAATGATTTGCCCAGCAAATGAAAATTTTGAAGAAAAAGGCCAAAAAACAAAATCAAGAGTAAGGTGGAAATATGAAAATATTTGCCAATAGCAAAAAACAAACTTAAAACGGCAATTAAAAGCAGCAATTTGACCTGCGCTTTAATATGTTGAAAAAGGTAAGCCAGAAAAATGCTAAACAAAATGGAAAAAATAAGGGTAACAAGGACATTGATTCCTATATATTTTACCAGAAGGGATATATCAAAAGACTCTTTAATCTCGATAATCAAAAAAAACAGCATGATACCCAGTATATCTGAAAAAGTACTCTCGTAAATTAAGAACTCCTTATCACTGGGTTCCACCTTAAATAAGCTCGGTAAAACAATAGCACTACTAACCGTTGCCAGCGGAATAGAAACAAGGATTGACCTGTAAATACCTTCGTGGAATAAAAAATTAAAAACAAAAGCAAAAGCCAGTGTGCATAAAACCATATTGAGCAAAGCACTAATAAAGGCTCTGGAAATTAATTTTATTTTTAGCCGGCTAACCTTTAATTCCAGAGCAGCTTCAAGTACAATAAAAATGATTCCGACTATCCCCAGCAAGTGTAACAGGGGGTTAAGCACAGCCATATCAATTCCCTGAGAAGCAGCCAGTGGTTGAATTAATACCCCCGTAAGAATCAGCAATATAACACTGGGAACACCTGTTTTCTTGGCAATAATATTAAACAGAAAGCTCAGAATTATGGCAAGACTGAAAATGATAATCAACAGATAAGAATCCGACATCCGATATTTTTTTCAAACATAATTAATTTTTTTTTTGAAAGAATCTAAATTTGTCATTTACAAAAGCGAAAATTACCCAATTCTATGGAACAATATTATATAGTTATTGTAGTTGTGCTTTTTGCACTGGCTATTTCCGATTTAATTGTTGGAGTAAGTAACGATGCGGTTAATTTTTTAAATTCAGCGGTAGGAGCCAAAGCAGCCCCGTTTAAAATCATTTTACTTGTTGCTTCTCTTGGGGTTTTGCTTGGTGCTACTTTTTCCAGTGGTATGATGGAAGTGGCAAGAAAAGGTATTTTTCATCCCCAGGAATTTTATTTTTCAGAAATCATGATCATATTCCTGGCGGTAATGCTTACAGATATAATCCTGCTTGATACTTTCAATACATTTGGCTTGCCCACATCTACAACTGTCTCCATTGTTTTTGAATTACTGGGTTCGGCAGTTTCAGTAGCCATGGTCAAAATTTTAAGAGCAGGAGAATCACTTTCTCATATGAGCCAGTACATCAACAGCAGCAAGGCACTGGCCATAATTTCAGGTATTTTGCTTTCTGTTGCTGTAGCTTTTATTGTGGGTATGGTGGTTCAGGCTATTACCAGATTAATATTCAGTTTTAAGTACGAAAAAGCCATTCAACGCTTTGGAAGTATTTACGGTGGAATTGCCATCATGGCTATTACCTATTTTATCCTGATCAAAGGGGCCAAGGGGGCTTCGTTTATGAGTGACAGCACGGTAGAGTACATTCAATCCCATACTGGTTTGATTCTTTTATACAGCTTTATTGCCTGGACCATTCTCATCCAACTTTTAAAATGGATTTTCAAACTGGATATTTTAAAATTTATTGTTCTGGTAGGTACATTCGCCCTCGCCATGGCATTCGCGGGCAACGACCTTGTGAATTTCATAGGGGTACCCCTTGCTGGTTATGAATCATTCAAAGCCTGGATTCATTCACCAGGACCTGTTGCTCACAATGAATTTCTCATGTCAGCATTGCAGGAAAAAATTAAAACTCCTACATACTTTCTTGTTATTGCCGGCTTTGTCATGGTCTTGACCCTTTTCTTTTCTCGAAAAGCCCGAAAAGTTGTTCAAACATCTGTTGACTTGAGCCGCCAGTATGAAGGCGAAGAGCGTTTTGGTTCTTCCTTTTTTGCGCGATCTCTTGTGCGTACCTTCAGCAATATCAGCATGGCAGTGGATTTTATTACACCTAAACCCATAAAAAACTGGGTTGCAAGCCGATTTGAAAACCCTATGACTGTGCATATAAAAGATGCGGCTTCTTTTGATATGCTCCGGGCCTCTGTTAATCTGGTGGTTGCGAGTATTCTCATTTCATTTGCCACTTCTTTAAAACTTCCTTTATCTACAACTTATGTTACTTTTATGGTTGCCATGGGAACATCCCTTGCAGACGGAGCCTGGGGTCGTGAAAATGCCGTTTACAGAATTACCGGTGTACTGGCTGTTATTGGGGGCTGGTTTTTTACTGCTTTTGCTGCATTTTCCATTTCTTTTATTGTCGCATTGATTATCAACTACGGAGGTCCTGTCGCTATATTTATTTTAATCTTATTGGCTATATTCCTGGTTTACAGAACTTATCGCAAATTTAATAAACTGGAATCAGAAGAAAAGGATAAAGACCTGATTCATCAATCGGTGGAAGAAATAGGGGATGAAAATATTTTTGACCATTGCTCAACTACCGTAGTCGATGTTCTTACCGATGTCAAAGACCTTTATGTTGATGTTATTAAAGGGCTTTCCAAAGAAAAAAGAAAAAGCACTCAACAAAAAAGCTAAAAAACTAAAAAATAACCAGCATATTACCATTGCCAAACTCAAAGAGAACTTTATTGAAACAGGCCATTATTATGTGCAGGTACTTGATTATTTAAGGGAGATTGCACATTGTATGACTTTTATTACAGAACCGGCCTTTAATCATGTGGATAATCAGCACAAAGGACTAACACTTGACCAGACCAAAGACTTATTAAACCTGAAAAATCACCTTGTAGAGTATTTTGAAATCATTAATCAAATCATTTCGAGCAAAGAATATGTTTCTATACAGAATGCTCTGGATAAACAACAGGAAATCCTGTCATTCATCAATAAAATACGCAAAAAGCAAATCAAGCGGATTAAAGCCGGAGAAACGGGGACCAAAGTGAGCCTGCTATTTATGGATATATTATCTGAAACCAAAAATATGGTATTACATGCAGGTAATCTTCTTAAATCTCAGAGAGATTTCGTTCTGGAACACAATAGTTTTAAATAAATTTTAACCTTCATCACCCTTTGCTCTCGATAAAATATTATTACATTTAAGTCTGAAGGGATTAAGGTGCTGGTATTAAAGTAATTAAAGCATTGTTTTCTTACAATAAAAGAACTCTCATAGTATTATGAGAAAAGAAATTAAATAATTAAATTTGTTAGGAAAAGAAAGATATGACAAACCGAAGACAATTTATTCAAAATTCCCTTCTTGCAGGTTTAGCTATTCTTTTACCCAAAAAATATGTGCCTGCAAAAAACCTTAAAAGAAAAAACTACCCACCCAGCAGGCCTGTAGTTATATCCACATGGAAGCACGGCATGGCAGCCAATGAAAAAGCATGGGAAATACTTATAGAAGGAGGCACAGCTCTGGATGCCGTGGAAAAAGGAGTAAATGTTTGTGAATCGGACCCCGCGGTCATGAGTGTTGGTTACGGAGGCCTGCCCGATAGAGATGGTTTTGTTACCCTGGATGCCTGTATCATGGACGAACATGGTAATTGTGGTTCGGTAGCTTTTTTACAACATATTAAAAACCCCATATCGGTAGCGAGAAAAGTCATGGAAGAAACGCCACATATAATGCTGGTTGGCGAAGGAGCATTGCAATTTGCGCTTTCACGAGGATTTAAAAAAGAAAATCTTCTGACTGAAGAAGCCCGAAAAAAATGGCTTGAATGGAAAGAAAAACAACAAATTCCCCTGACACCACAGGAAGTCAATGACAAGCATGATACCATAGGGATGCTGGCTCTTGATTTACATGGAAATTTATCCGGTGCCTGTACAACAAGCGGCCTTCCCTGGAAATATCATGGTCGCGTGGGTGATTCTCCCATTATAGGTGCAGGATTGTTTGTAGACAATGAAGTTGGAGGCGCTGCCGCTACAGGCAAAGGTGAAGCAGTCATGAAAATTGCCGGAACTCACTTAATTGTTGAATTGATGAGACAGGGAAAATCACCCCAGCAGGCTTGTGAAGAAGCTATCCAGCGCATTATTGACAAACAACCAGATTACAAAGAATTTCAGGTTGGATTTATCGCCATTAACAAAGAGGGTGAAACTGGTGCATTCAGTATTCAAAAAGGCTTCCAGTATGCCCTATTCCGGGAAAACAACAATCGTTTGATAGATGCTAATAGTAAACTAAAAAATTAATAAATATGACAA
>CAYNBC010000201.1:0-1144 GCA_964395255.1 uncultured Sphingobacteriales bacterium
TAAAACATGAAAAATTCATCCATTCTGTTGTTATTATCCATCACGCTTGTATTGAGTTCCTGCAACAATAACAAGAAAAAAGAAATTGAACAGATCAAGAACAGCTGGAAGGTAAAAACCTATCAGCAACAAACAGAAAATAATAAAGAGCCAAAAAGTGATCACTCTGAAAAATTAGTTAAAGTAATTACTGATCAAAACTTTGACAAGCTTATAGCTGAAGGTGTAAGCATGGTGGATTTCTGGGCAACATGGTGCCGCCCATGTCTTATGCAAGCACCCATTGTTGAACAAATAGCCGAAGAAGTTGAAGGAAAAGCCCGTGTATATAAAATGGATGTCGATCAGAATCCATTTGTTCCTCAGCGATTTGGAATCCAGAATATTCCTACGCTGATGATATTCAAAGATGGCAAAATGGTTGAACGTTTTGTAGGCCTTCAGGACAAGAAGACCCTTAAAGCTGCCCTGTTAAAACACATTCAGGAAGAAGGAAAAATTGAGACCCATTAATTCAGGGTTTCACAATAACACTGATTTTCTTTTCTTCATCATGGTTCACCCAGATGCCATCCTTCACACCATACATCCAGTCAGAAGTGGGGTCGCTTTTCCAGCGGGCTTTGACAGAATAATCATCGAAAGTTAAGTTTTTAAAGCTCACGCCAACATTGGGCGTGTTCGGGTCAGTAGTTTTCATATCCAGAGGATTTTCATTCAGCCTGTCTTCCTGCGATGCATAAAGGTAAACTTCAGCATTACCCAGAGGAATATTGTTGGTCGAACGAACCACAATGATGAGTGTTCCATTGCCAAAAACCCGTAAAGTATCGGTAACAGTAGTTCCTTTTTCAATAGCAAATTGCAACTCACCGAAATAATCAGTTTCATCCAGCGTGGTTTTAATCCGGGCAGTATAGTTTCCAACAGGCAATGCTTCAATAGTCTGGGTGGCTACCTGAGCCTGGGAAAAAGAATAATTTATTGTTTTGTAAGCCTGGTCGGAAGATTCCTGAAACAAATCTACCTTAACATCTCCGCTAACTTCTTTATTAAACTTTACGGCCAGAACAAGGGTCCCTTCATCTTTGGTACAATGGGCAAGAAAAATAATTGAAACTATAAAAAACCACGATAGCTTTTT
>CAYNBC010000201.1:1154-4719 GCA_964395255.1 uncultured Sphingobacteriales bacterium
CTACAAGCAACAATAGCATTCCTATATATAGCTTTTTCATTTTATTTACTTTTTGGTTGCTGTCATGTGATGACTGATTTTGATATCCTTTGCGATTTGAACTTCGCTCAGGCCTTCATAGTCTTTTCCCTGGTAGCTAAAACTGGCTTTGATATACCAAACCTGGACATCCAGCGTATCAAAATAGGCAGAATATGGAACACTGGTAGAAGTATAATTAAATCTGTAAACTTTATTGGAATCCCTGTCTTCTTTGGTTTTATACAGGTTTACGAGTGCACCACCCCATAACATTCCCGTAGGTTTATCCAGATGAACATAAACTTCAAGGTCACCTTTGGCTACAGCTGGAGGATTATTGTTATTCTGATTGTTGTTAATATCCGTTGGAGTATCATCTTTCTGGCATGAAAAAAAGAAAGAAGTCAGGATGACGAGCAGGAAAAGAGCAATCTTTTTCATAACCATTTCTTTGAGTATCACAAATATAAAAAAAAGCCGCAACATGAATGATGCTGCGGCTTTCCTTTATTATTTTTTCAGGTTTAGAATTTCGCTACTACATGACGGGTGATAGTAGTACCCTTGGGCACCCAGGTTTCATCCGTACCGATTCTCCAGGCTTCGGAAGGAGTTTGACGCCATCTTACCTTGATATAATAATATCCAAATGGAAGATTTTTAAATACTGCCGGTTTGTTTGCAGGGTCATCAGGGTCGGTAAGGTTAAAATACAGGTAATTATCGTTATCCCTGTCTTCGGCTGAAGCGTAAACTTTTACTTCAGCTGAGGCACAGTAGGCACCGGTAGGTACATCTTTTCTCACAAAAACATGCAGGTTCCCGTTTTCAGTAGGTCCTTCCGACCAGGTCCTTTCGATGACAGGATTTTCTTCGGTACAGGAATTAACACTGATAAGTAAAAGGCCAACAACCAGTAGATGAATTAGTTTTTTCATAAGCTTTTTTACTTTTCTTATTCAAAAATAATATTTTTTTCAAAAACTACCTAAAAACGATTAATTCACTTTAAAAGTTGTATCACCGGTTTTAAAAAATGAGCATATCTGACGGGCAGCAGCAAGGCCGGCATTGATATTGGCTTCTTCCGTCTGGGCACCCATTTTTTTGGGTGTAAAGTAATATCTACCCGGATATTTTTCCTTAATAATCTGGGCACAATCGGGAGCAATATCCGAAATATAACCAAAATCTGGTCGTGTTTCGAACATTTTTAGAAGTCCGTCTTCATCAATTACTTCTTTGCGGGCGGTATTTACAAGTACTGCATTTTGTGGCATTTTGCTCAGTAGTTCATAACCTATGGATTTTTTTGTTTGTTCGGTGGCGGGAATATGCAAAGAAACATATTGACAACTGGTGTAAAGTTCTTCTACGGAATGACAAACCTCAACTCCGTCTTTTTGAATAGCTTCCCTGGGGACATAGGGGTCAAAAGCTTTTACTTTCATTTCAAAACCTCTGGCAATACGGGCTACATTTTTTCCGACATTACCATAGGCATGAATACCCAGCATTTTGCCTTTTAATTCTTTACCGGGTTTGCCGTTAAAGCACCCTCGGGCAAAGTAAACCATCATTCCGAGTGCCAATTCAGCCACAGCATTAGAATTTTGTCCCGGAGTATTCATAACGACAATATTCCTTTCGCTTGCAGCTTCGAGGTCGATATTATCATAACCGGCTCCAGCCCTTACTACAATTTCCAGTCCCGGAGCATGCTCGATGACTTCCCTGGTTACCTTGTCACTTCTGACAATCAAAGCATTTTTGTCGGCAACAGCGTTCAGCAATTCATTTTTATCAGTATATTTTTCAAGCAAGTAAAATTCATAACCTGCTTCTTCAACAATTTTTTTTATGCCCTCAACAGCTACAGCAGCAAAAGGTTTTTCTGTTGCAACAAGTATTTTTTTCATTTTTAAATCCTTTTAATTTTTTTTAATGTTTAGCTTCAAATTCTTTCATAACCTGAACAAGAGCCTCAACGCTTTCAAAAGGCAGTGCGTTGTAAAGGGAAGCTCTGAAACCTCCCACGCTTCTATGCCCTTTGATACCTACCATACCCCGTTCTGTAGCAAAATCCAGAAATTCTTTTTCCAGCTCTGCATATTCTTCATTCATTACCCAGCAAACATTCATATACGACCTGTCTTCTTCATTCTTAACAGTGGGGACAAAGAGTTTGTTTCTCTCAATTTCTTCGTAAAGGTACAGGGCTTTCTTTTTGTTCAACCTGGCCATTTCTTCCACACCTCCCATTTGTTTTAACCATCTTAAAGTCATTACTGCTGCATAAAGAGGCAATACAGGAGGTGTGTTAAACATGGAGCCTTTTTCAATATGGGTCATATAATTGAGCATGGTTGGAATATTCCGTGAAACTTTCCCCAGAATATCCCTTTTAATTATCACGAAAGTAATTCCTGCAGGAGCCAGATTTTTTTGAGCACCACCGTAAATGATTCCATATTTGGATACATCTACAGGACGACTGAAAATGTCTGAGGACATATCGGCTACAAGAGGCACTTTTACATCAAAGTCTTCCCTGATTTCGGTGCCATAAATAGTGTTGTTCGAAGTAATATGAAAGTAATCCACATCATCGGGTACGGTCCAGCCTTTGGGAATATAGCTGAAGTTTTTATCCTTGCTTGACGCTACTTCAATAACTTCCCCGAACAAATGTGCTTCTTTGATAGCTTTGCTTGCCCAGGAACCTGTATTAAGATAGGCAGCTTTTGTCTCGAGAAGATTATACGGAACCATGCAAAACTGCAGACTGGCACCGCCTCCCAGAAAAATAACATCATATCCTTCAGGAATTGATAAAATCTCTTTAAATAATGAAATAGCCTCCTCCATCAAAGCCACTACTTCTTTGCTACGGTGAGAAACCTCCATCACCGACAAACCTGTGCCTGCAAAATCATGAAGGGCCTTGGCGGTTTCTTCTACTGTAAATTGAGGCATGATTGAAGGCCCAGCATAAAAGTTATGTTTTTTTACCATAATTCTATCATTTTAAATTTTAAAAAAATTACATTTGTATATAGTTATTTTAATAACAAAACGGAAGCTAAATTACAAAACACCATGGATTTTGACACATTGATTTACATTTTTTTTATTGTTGTTTCCATTATCGCATCCATTTCTCAGGGACGCTCCAGACGAAATAAATCTAAACCTGCCATTCCTGATGTTCTTGAAGACGAGTTCGGGGAAATTTTCCAGGAAGAACCCGAAATAAGAAAAAGTGAAGAAAAAATAAAACCCATGGTTGAAGCAGAAGTCACACCTGAAACAGAGCCGTCCCCTGAATATGTGGAAACCCAGGAAAACTACGAACAATATTTTGATGAAGAGCATCAATTTGACCACGACAAAGACCCGGCACATCAACCCACTCCGGTAGAAGAACCTACTCCCGAAACCGAGGCCAGAGAAGAGCTCGAACGATTGCGTGCACGTTATAAAAAAGAACAGGAAGAGGCTTTGCAGGAAAAAGAATTTGAATTTGACCCGGTACTGGCAATCA
>CAYNBC010000202.1:0-4713 GCA_964395255.1 uncultured Sphingobacteriales bacterium
TGATACTGTAGGTGGATTAATAAGTGAAAAACTGGGAAAAATACCTGCCCAGGGAGACCAATTAACCATTCAAAATCTTGTTTTTACAGTCAAAGAGGCAGACAAGACCCTGGTCAAAAAAGTTGAAATTATTAAAAAACCTGATTAATACAGTCGGAATGTCCGGGTTATCAACCAACCATCCGGAGTAATTCCTTTCAGATAAACTATTCCTTTCAATTTTTCCAGTGTCTCTACCAGTTCCTTAGCAGTTTTAAATTTTTGACCATTGATACTAAGAATAATAAATCCTTCCGGAAGGTCCATTTTTCTTATCAGCCCGCTTTTGATGTTTACTACCTTAATGCCGTAATCTATACCATAATATTTTCTGTCCATTTTGCTTAAAGTAACAAAAGAAGCACCGAGTTTATCGGAAGTAACAACAACATCTTTCAATATTTCCGTGGTTCCCTGGCTGTTTGTCAGCACAACTTCCACATTCAGAATTTTGTTTTTTCTCAGCACTTTCAAAACCACTTTATCCCCCGGACGGTAATAGGAAATTTTTTCTTCAAACAAAGCTCTTGTATTCACGGGTACATCATTAATAGAAAGAATGATATCGCCTTTTTTCAAACCGGCTTTATCAGCATTTCCGCCTTCCGTAACTCCGGAAATATAAATTCCTGAAATTTGGGGATTTCCTATCTTCTCTGCAATTTGTTCGTCAATGTCCATATATTCAGCCTCAAGGAAAGCTCGTTGCAGGGAGCCATATTTTCTAAAATCATCAACTATTTTCAATACAATGTTGGAGGGAATGGCAAAACCATATCCGGCATAGGAACCCGTTTTTGAGAGTATAGCCGTATTGATGCCTACAAGTTTTCCTTCAAGGTTAACCAGTGCTCCACCACTATTACCGGGATTAATGGCAGCATCAGTCTGGATAAATGATTCTATCGGAAAATTGTTTTTTTGCAGAATATTGATATTCCTTCCTTTAGCGCTCACAATTCCACTGGTTACCGTGGAAGTTAAATTATAAGGGTTTCCAACAGCCAGCACCCATTCACCTATTTTTAATTCATCGGAATTGGCAAATTCTATATAGGGTAAGTTTTCAGCTTCAATTTTAAGTAATGCTATATCCGTTGAAGGAGCCGTTCCGACAATAGTTGCTTTAAAGCTTTTTTTTATGCCTTCTACCACAACCTCAATCCTGTCGGCTTTTTCGATAACATGATTATTGGTTACAATATATCCATCCGGAGAAATAATTACGCCAGAACCCTGGCTGGTTATCGGTCCTGGTTGGATAAAAAAATCAAAAAACAGATCCCAGTATGAATAGCTTCTCTGGACATTATTCTGTATGGCTTTGATAAAAACCACTGCTGGCCTTGCCTTTTCTGATGCCTGAATAAAATCATTATTAATTTCCTTATTGACATAAGGCAAGGCAGAATGATTTACAAACCTGGCAGGAGAAGATTCCAATTTATTGGAATCGTTGTTTTGAGTAAGGGACGAAATTTCCGGTTGGGATTTGGGATTATTTACCAGATAGCCTGAAATTCCGCCAGCAAGAGCTCCGCTTAATATAGCGATAAAAATAAATGCAAGTTTTTTCATGCTGCTTATATTTTGCTGTTCAATGTGCAAAATATAAGCAAATTTTGGAGTGGCTGATTATTTGACAGTTAATTTGTGTTAAAAAAAAAGGCTGCTACAGGTAGCAGCCTTTCTAATATTTTTTTAAGGTAATTAATCACCCGGATGTATAGCCTCAGATGGGCAAACATCAGCACATGCACCACAATCGGTGCAGAGGTCCGGGTCGATTACATATATATCACCTTCTGAAATAGCCTCAACAGGACATTCATCAATGCAAGTCCCGCAAGCAGTACAATCATCTGTGATTACATAGGCCATGGTTCTAGTCTTTTAAATTTTTAACATTGAAATTTCATGCAAAGAAAAAAAATCCATGTGAAATAAAAAAGTAAATAACTACTATTTTATCCTTTCGGGGTTGTCCCTAAGAAATTGATGCCACCCACTGTCTCTGGAGGATTTTGAATTTTTTAAAAAATGGCTGGTATGGTAATAATGGGTCAGTGCAACAGCCAGTCCATCAGTAGCATCTAAATATCGTGGCAATTTTTCAATATGAAAAATACGGGCAAGCATGGCACCAACCTGTTCTTTGGAAGCGTTTCCATTTCCCGTTATGCTTTGTTTAATTTTTTTGGGTTCGTATTCAAAAATCGGAATATCACGGTAAAGAGCTGCAGCAATGGCAATCCCCTGAGCCCTGCCCAGCTTTAACATGGATTGTATGTTTTTTCCATAAAATTGAGTTTCAATGGCAAATTCATCGGGTTTATACTGTTCGATAAGCATCAATGTTCGTTCAAAAATAGTTTTTAACTTCAGCATATGGTCGCGGTATTTGGAGAGTTGAATGATACCCATAGACTCAAGCTCCAGCTCTTTCCCTTTCACCTGAATAATGCCATAACCCATAACAGTAGTTCCGGGGTCAATACCCAGTATTATTTTATCTGTTTGGGAAATTTTGCTCATTTAATCTGGCATCAAAATGCTAAAGTAAGTTTTTCGGCCTATTTTTGTGTACCAAAAATACAACTTTCCTGTCCTCTTGATTAAATTTTTTAGCACATATAAATTTTTTATTCTTTCCGGTGTAATAATTTTATGGATGGAGTTATACCCTTCAACATCCGCGGGTCAGATTTCCTGCAATCGGAAAAAAGTTTTATGGCTGGCTGCTTCTGAATCTGTTGTTTATGCAGCAAGTATGACCGGGCTTTATTTTTTATGGTACGAAAATTACCCTTTCGAAAAATTCCATTTTTTTAATGACATTCATGGATGGATGGGAATGGACAAAATCGGGCACCATTTTACCTCTTATCATCTGGGTAAAGCAGGTTATGAACTTTTTTACAGTGCCTGCCCTGACAGGCAAAAAGCTTTGTGGTATGGAGGTTTGCTGGGATTTGCATTTCTTACTTCCGTTGAGATTTTTGACGGTTTTTCACAGGGTTGGGGGGCTTCTCCTTACGATATTTTAGCCAATACAACCGGTGCCCTTTCGTTCATTGCTCAGCAAAAATTCTGGAATGAACAAAAAATTGTTTTTAAATTTTCATTTCTTCCTTCGCCTTACCATACCTACAACCCTGATATACTGGGACATAGTTTTGCTGAACAACTTTTAAAAGACTACAATGGTCAAACTTATTGGCTGTCATTCAATTTAAAATCTTTGTCGGGTATTGATAAAATACCATCCTGGTTAAATTTTAGTCTTGGTTATTCTGCCAATGAAATGATTAATGGCTATCAAAATCCGACAGAGATAAATGGAAAACCCATACCCGAGTTCGTCCCTTATTCCCGGTATTTTTGCTCATTAGATGTGGATTTTTACAGAATACCTGTTAACTCCAGATTTTTAAAAATCCTTTTCAAAAGCATTGGATTTATTAAATTTCCCTTTCCTACTCTTGAATATAATTCAAGGCAGGGTTTTATTTTCAGACCTTTATACTTTTAGATGAAAAATTTTTACAAAAAATACAGGAAGAGCATCGATTTTGGTATTCGGATGATTGTCTTTGCTATAACACTTTATTATATCTTCCGTGAACTTCGAAATTATCCCTTTTCAGGTCAATTTTTTCCGTCTTTTACAGGATTCGTATGGTTGGTTCTTATCCTTGTTTTTATTTTAATGCTGATAAACTGGTTGATAGAAGCTTTTAAATGGAAAATCCTTGTAGGAAAATTTACATCCATAAGCCTGCTGGAAAGCATGAAAGCCGTATGGGCAGGCCTGGCTTCAACTGCACTGGTCCCTAATAGAACAGGTGAGTTTATCGGGCGTTTGTTCTTTGTCGACAGCAGGTTTCGCCCTCAGGCTGTATCTTCCACTCTTATCTCGGGTATGACTCAGTGGCTGGTTACTTTTATATTGGGTTCTGGAGCATTTCTTTACCTGCTGGATAATATTTATTCACTGCCCCAGATATATTTTCTTTTACTGGGCCTGCTGGATGTTTTATTGCTCTATGCTTTTTTTCAAATTCACCGGACAAAGAATCCATTGAAAAATGTTGCCATAATAAACCGTTCATTAAGCTACCTTAACCTGATTAACCGATGGGAATTACTTGTTATCTTGCTGGCTGCTTTTAGCCGTTTTCTGGTATTTGTATTTCAATTAACCCTTCTTTTCTATCTTTTCGATATTGTTTTACCCATGAAGGATCTGACTTTAAGAGCCATGGCTATATTTTTTATTCAAACTTTTTTACCATCGGTAGCCATTACAGAGCTGGGAACTCGAGGGGCTGCCGTGCTTTTTGTATTCCAGGATCAATCTTTTAATAAATTGTCTTTACTTGCAGCCTCGTATTTCTTGTGGTTTATTAATGTATTGCTTCCCATGATTCCGGGTGCTTTTTACCTGCTTATATTCCGCCAACGGCAAAAAACCAATTCATGATTATTGCTTTACTTTTCGGTTTTTTGTATGCCTTATTATTACTGGCTTTTATTTACGGCTGGAAAAAACTGCCTTATTTTGGTAATTGCCGGATTGAAACAGAAAAACATGCCTTTTCCATCATCATTCCATTCAGAAATGAGGCCCATACAATACCTGAACTAATAAAAAGTTTAAAAAATATCCGCTAT
>CAYNBC010000203.1:0-4707 GCA_964395255.1 uncultured Sphingobacteriales bacterium
CTGCAAATGTTATTACCGCCCTATCATTTAACCTTTAAATTAAAAATTCAAATAGTTATAGTTTCCACATTATTGGTAGCACTGATTATTTCAGGTTTTTTCTCCTTCAGATATAGTAAAAGATTTGCAGAGAATAATGTTAAGGAAAATTTGAAAACTGAGTTATCTTCTGTGACAGACCAGATTGAGAGTTATCTGAGAGAAAATGACTTTCATCTGAATCAGGAAGTGTTGAGAGGATTGGAGCTTCTGGTAAATCAACTGGCTGATATATTTCACCTGGATATCAATGTATTTGACACAGATGGAACTCTGGTAGCCACTTCACAATTGCCCGTCTACAACTATAAAATAATTTCCCGAAAAATGGATGCCATTGCTTATTATAAGCTAAGGCTCCTGGAGCATTCTCACTTATTTCAACAGGAAAAAATCGGTGGAAAAATTAAATACCTTTCGGCATATTCTATGGTCAGGGATGCACAGTCAAGAATCTACTATTTTGTCAATATTCCATATTTGTCCAGAAAAGAGGATATCGAAAAAGAACTGATTTCCATTATCTCCACCTTAATCAACCTTTATGTACTGACATTCCTGTTACTTTCGGTTATTTTAATTAGCATCACAGATACTTTTACAAAGCCTTTGTCCATCATCATGGAACATATACGCACGGTTAGATTGGGCAGGAAAAATGTGAAAATCAGCTGGCAGAGTCAGGATGAGATAGGCCAATTGATTCAGGAATACAACAAAATGATTGATGAGCTGGAAAAAAGCGCGGAAATTCTGGCAAAAACCGAAAGGGAAAGTGCCTGGCGTGAAATGGCACGTCAGGTGGCCCATGAAATTAAAAACCCACTGACCCCCATGAAACTTTCCCTTCAACAATTATTGCGTGCATGGGAAGACAGGGCAGATGACATGGATGAAAGATTGAAAAAAATTGTCAATCTTTTGATGAATAGGATTGATTCCCTCGACCAGATAGCTTCCGAGTTCAGTCGTTTTGCCCGTTTGCCCGAACCCCGGAATCAACCTATTATCATTGAAAATATTGTTAATGAAATTGCAGACCTGTTTGCTGCTGACGAAAATATTGATCTGCATAAAAAGCTTAAAACAACTGATACAACTATCCTTGGAGATGAAGCGCTGCTTTCAAGAGCATTTAACAACCTGATGAAAAACGCGGTTCAGTCTATCCCTGGAAGCAGAAAAGGAATGATTGAAGTAGGGAGCTATTACCAGGACAACGAAATTGTGATTTACATCAAAGATAATGGTGCTGGAATAGCTGATGAATTGAAGGACCGTATTTTTAAACCCAACTTCAGCACCAAATCTTCGGGAATGGGGTTGGGGCTGGCTATTGTTAAAAGAATTATTGATAATTCAGGTGGCAAAATCTGGTTTACATCTGTAAAAAACACAGGTACAACATTTTTTGTTTCTTTTCCAGTAATAAAGTAATGCAGGGAAATGGCTCTGAAATTTTTTAACTATTTTTGTAACAAAATAAATCAATTATGCTTAGTTTATTGCTCACTATAGGTGCTGTTTTACTTTTTGTAATACTGTTTCTTTATTTTGTTCCCGTCAACCTGTGGATTACAGCTGTCTTTTCGGGAGTAAAAATCAGTATTCTTCAATTGATTTTAATGAGAATACGAAAAGTTCCTCCTGGTGTTATTGTCAATGCATTGATAACAAGTACAAAAGCCGGTCTCAGTGTGACAGCCAATGAAATTGAGACGCATTATCTTGCCGGGGGAAATGTAAACAATGTCATCAAAGCTCTTATATCTGCTGATAAAGCGAATATTCCACTTGATTTTCAGATGGCAACAGCTATAGACCTAGCCGGAAGGGATGTATTTGATGCTGTTCAATTATCGGTTAACCCCCGTGTAATCGATACCAAACCTGTTGCTGCCATGGCTAAAGACGGTATTCAATTGATTGCCAAAGCCAGGGTAACTGTGAGGGCAAATATCAACCAGCTGGTGGGAGGTGCCGGTGAAGAAACCATTCTTGCCCGTGTAGGTGAAGGTATTGTGTCTTCCATAGGTTCTTCCGAAGACCATAAGGCCGTTCTTGAAAATCCTGATAATATTTCCAAATTGGTTTTAAAGAAAGGACTTGACTCAGGTACAGCCTTTGAAATTCTATCCATTGATATTGCTGATATTGATGTAGGAAAAAATATAGGAGCTGTGCTTCAAATCGATCAGGCAGAAGCCGACAAAAACATTGCTCAGGCACGAGCAGAGCAGAAGAGGGCCATGGCCGTGGCTGAAGAACAGGAGCAAAAAGCCCGTGCTCAGGCCGCCCGTGTCAAGGTGATAGAAGCTGAAGCTCAAATACCTCTGGCTATTGCTGAGGCTTTTCGTCAGGGCAATTTGGGAATTATGGATTATATGAAATATAAAAACATCATGGCGGATACCGAAATGAGAGATTCCATCTCGAAATCGGTAAAACCCAAACCCAAGGATAGTAAAAAAGAAAATAAGGATAGAGAGGATAAAGAATAATTTTACATTCCAGCATTAGCTTTTTTGTGTCAGAATCTAGGATTTACTAGTACCCCTTATCCATATGATGTAATGTATTGTATTTGATAGAAGTATCAGCTTTTTTGATGTGCGTTGCGTAAATTTTTCAGCCATTCGTCCAGAGTAGTTTTTGGAGCTCCCAGAAGAGTGTTGGCTTCGGCAGGGTCTCCCAGTTCTCCGGTTTTTTTGAAAAAGCTCATAAACTCGGCTGCAAATTTCATTTCCGGGCTCCCTTTTATGGCTGCAACCATTTTGGTTAACCAGATAGGCATGACAGTAACCTTTTTTATCTCAGGATGCATTACCGAACAATATTTTTTCATGGCTTCATGAAATAAATAACCTTCTGGGCCGTGAATAAAAAACCTTTTATTATTGGCTTCTTCAATCAGGAATGATTTTGAAACCATTTCGGCATAATCCCTTGCTGCTACAAAATGAAAAATAACATTTGTTTTTCCGAATACATAGGCTTTGTCTCCCTTTACATATTTAGGCAGTGATTCCATAAACCAGGTAGGACAAAAAATGGAATAATTGATCCCAGATTCTTTGATGGCTTTTTCTGCCATAAATTTTCTACGAGTTTGCGGAAACCAAAGTCCTTTTTCGGAAACCGAAGTACCGGAAATGTAACTAATTTTTTTTATTCCTTTATTTACCGAGGCCTTAACAACATTTTCAGTACCGGTCTGTTCGATCTCTCCACTCAAATTGATATGCACGCCATAGCAACCATCCAGAGCACTTTCAAGACGGTCTGGATCGCTTACATTTCCTTCTACGATTTCAAAATCATCATCAAAAAGCTTTCGGGCTTTTTCCGTATTTCGTGCCAAAATACGAACACCAAATCCTGATTTTTTCAAATTTCGAGCTACCGGTGCTCCCAATAAACCCGTAGCTCCGATAACAAGAATTATTTTAGACATTTTTTTAGTTTTTGGTTTTATCTCGTTAAAGATAATATAAAATCATTGAATTTCAAAATTATACGATGAAATAACCCATACAAATCCAATGCTTTTGGGAAGTTTATGAAATACCCGGTTTGTAGAGTTACCGTTGATGCAATCGGTAAACGGAGCTTACAATTTTTTCGGGTTTTAGTTCCCGCATGCACTTGAAATGACTTCGGGGGCATTTGTCAAAGCCCAGTTTGGAACAAGGCCTGCAATCCAGCCCCTTTACTTCCAGAATAACAGATTTACCTTGTTTGTCACCAAAGTAAGGATACATGCCAAATTCAGGCACTGTACTTCCCCAGATGCTTATAATTTCTTTTCCAAATGCAGCCGCTATGTGCATAATGCCCGTATCATGAGTTATTACCTTTTTTGCAGCACGAACAAGAGCTGCACTTTCCAACAATGTTGTCTGTCCTGTTGCATCTATAGCATGGGTAGTGTTTGTAATTAATGTAGCTTCTTCTTTTTCCGAATCACCTCCAAGAAGAATTTTGGGTTCCTCAATATTCGCAAGAACCTGACCCCACAAATCAGGAGGATATTTTTTAGTGCCAAATTTACCGCCCAGCCCCACCACAATGTATTCTCCCTGTTTAAGATTAAATTTTTCAAGAGCAGTATTGTCTTCAGGGATAAACAGGTCCAGACCCTTATTATCATTTATTACCTGAAGTGCTTCGACTGCATGAAAATAACGGTTAACGATATGTACATCAGGCAAAAGGTTGACTTTGAATTGTACAAGTAACCATTTTTTGAAATTTAACTTGGGGAAGCTATGGGCTTTCTTCAACAGCATTAACTGTATTGCCAGTGACCTCCAGTTTTTATGCAGGTCAGCTATATAGTCAAATTTTTCCTTTTTCAATTGAGGTTCAACTTCCCGGATGGATTTTTCAATTGTCCATAAGCGGTCGATATAAGGGTTATGGTTCAGAAGTTCGGTATATATAGATTTTGTTAAATAATGAATTTCAACATCTTCCAGTTGATTTTTAAGACAACGGATAACCGGAGTGGTTAAAATAATATCACCGATTGAGCTGAACCGGATAATAAGAATTTTCAAGCCAGAAATATTTAAATTAGCGTGCAGGAGGTTCGGTTTTTATTAATTTACCGTTTTCGTAAATCTCTGTTTTCTGTAATTTGCCGTTTTCGTCATAATATTTCCATGT
>CAYNBC010000204.1:0-304 GCA_964395255.1 uncultured Sphingobacteriales bacterium
CAATAATTGTTGTTATTGCAAATCCTTTAAGTAAACCTGCTCCTGCCCACATTAGAGGTAAAAGTGAGACTAAAGAAGTGATGGAAAATTTATCAATGATTAAATCATAAAACCATGACGGATAAAAAATCAAAAATTAACCTTGCTGTTTATTGGGGCGCTGCTTGTGGAGGTTGTTGTGTTTCCGTACTGGATGTTCATGAGCAGCTATTTACGGTTGTCGAACATGCCGACCTGGTATTCTGGCCTATTGCCCTCGATACCAAATATAAAGATGTTGAAAATATGCCAGATGGCTTTATCG
>CAYNBC010000204.1:314-4613 GCA_964395255.1 uncultured Sphingobacteriales bacterium
TTATCGATGTTACTTTGTTTAATGGTGCGGTAAGAAACAGTGAAAATGAGCATATTGCAAAACTTCTGAGAAAGAAATCGAAAATACTGGTTGCTTATGGTTCCTGTGCCCATCTGGGAGGCATTCCCGGATTAGCCAATTTTACAACCAGGGAAGAAATAATGAAACAGGTTTATTTCGACAGCCCTTCCACAAGTAATGAAAATAAAACATTACCACAAACCCGATATGAAGCACCTGAAGGGGTACTGGAACTCCCTGAATTTTATGAAGAGGTAAAGCCACTGAACGCAGTTGTAGATGTGGATTATTACCTTCCGGGATGCCCACCTCAGACAGAAAGACTTGTGGAAGTTTTTATGGCCATAGTTACAGGTCAGGAGCTTCCTCCGAAAGGCTCAGTTGTAGGTGCCTATAATAAAGGGCAATGTGAAGAATGTCCCAGAAATAAAACGGAAAATAAAAAGGTTAAATGCTTTAGTCGTCCCATATTTGTTGAAGATGACGGAGAAACTTGCTTTCTGGAACAGGGTATCATATGTATGGGACCAGCAACAAGGGGAGGTTGTGGTGTAAGATGTATTAAAGGCAATGCCCCCTGCAGAGGATGTTACGGACCTTCACCAGAAGCCAAAGATCCGGGAGCTAAAATGATGTCTGCCATTGGAACCATGATTGATTCCAATGAAGTAGAAGAAATTGCCAAAGTCATCGATAATATTGATGACCCTGCCGGTACTTTTTATCGCTTCAGCTTACCGGCTTCAATACTGAGAAAGGCGGTGCATGATGGGAATGGTCAAAAAATTAAAAAAGAAAGTCATGAAAAGGTACACAATTGATCCAATAACCAGGCTGGAAGGCCACGGAAAAATTGAAATATTTTGCAACGATGACGGGGAAGTTGTAAACACCTACTTTCAGGTACCGGAATTAAGAGGGTTTGAAAAATTCTGTATTGGAAGACCCGTGGAAGAATTGTCCCAGATAGTAACAAAAATATGCGGTGTTTGCCCTGGCTGTCATCATATGGCTTCCGGCAAAGCTGCGGATGCCGTATATCATGTAGAGCCTCCTCCTACAGCCAAAAAGCTTAGAGAACTTTTTTACATGGCTCATTTTGTACATAGCCATATAGCTCATTTCTATGCTCTAGCAGCACCCGATTTTGTCGTTGGGCCAACAGCCAAACCCGAGGAAAGAAACATTCTTGGTGTCATTGCTAAAGTAGGTAAGGAAACAGGAACGGAAGTCATCAAACAAAGGCGGATTGCACAGGAGATTCAGGCTCTACTGGGTGGCCATCAAACCCATGTGGTTATGAATGTGCCGGGCGGTGTCAGGAAAGGTCTTACAGAAGAAGAAAGAGACGATATTGTAAAGAAAGCTGAAGGTTTCGTCCATTTTGCCCAGTTTACATTGCAAATTTTTAACGATGTAGTATTGGGCAATAAAGATTATGTGGATTTGATTCTAAACGGGCCATACTCTCTCAAGCTTCATAGCATGGGGCTGGTAGACGAAAATAATCATGTTAATTTTTATGACGGTAAAGTAAGAGTAGTCGATGTTAACGGTGACGAGTTGTTTAAATACAGTCCTGCCGAATACACCGAGTATGTAGCTGAACATGTTGAGCCATGGAGTTATCTTAAATTTCCTTATTTAAAGAAAATAGGGTGGAAAGGATTTGAGGAAGGGCAGGACAGTGGAGTATACATGGCAACGCCTTTATCACGCCTGAATGCAGCAGATGGTATGGCTACACCTCTTGCCCAAAAAGAATATGAAAGAATGTTTGAAACGCTTGGTGGGAAGCCTGTACATGCCACACTGGCTACCCACTGGGCAAGGCTTGTAGAACTTCTGTATGCAGCAGAACGTTGCCTTGAATTGGCTCAGGACCCCGATATAACTGGTAAAGAATTACGGGCTCCTCTTACCGAAATTCCTGATGAAGGAGTAGGTATTGTGGAAGCTCAGCGCGGAACACTAACGCACCATTACAAAACTGATAAAAAAGGTATTGTTACCGGAGTTAATCTGATTGTAGGAACTACCAATAACAATGCTGCCATCTGCATGTCTATCAAAAAAGCAGCTCAGGGAATCATTAAAAAAGGTGTTACGGTTGATTCCGGTATTTTGAATATGGTTGAAATGGCATTCAGGGCCTACGACCCTTGTTTTTCATGCGCTACGCATTATCAACCGGGGCAGATGCCTTTAATTGTTAATTTTAGAAACCAGAACGGTGAACTTATCCGTACCGTTCGTAGAGATTCCTGATGGTAAAGCATAAGAATAAACTTTTTTTATGTGCTCTGGGTTCGGAGATTTTAACTGATGACGGGCTGGCTATTAAACTCGCCAGAGATTTTATGCTGTCTCCTGTTCATAAATTTTTTTTCTTCAAATCAGCACCCGTCATCAGTTTTGATATATTGGACGAAATGATGGCTTTCAAAAGTGCCATCATTATAGATATTATTAAAGATAAAAACTTTCCTCTCGGCTATGTTTTTCGGGATGAAAACCTGGTTTGTCAGTCACTTCATTTGTTCAATCCCCATGAAGGTGAATTTCAGGAAATATACCAGTTGGTGTCTATGGCAAATGATTATAAAAAAATAAAATTCAATTTCATTTTTATCAATGTTTCTGAGGTACTGCAGTTTGGAGAGGTATTAAGTCCTGAAATCAGGGAGAATTACTGGCAAATATATTACCAGGTGGAAAAAGAAATATTGAACATTTGCAGGGAATATCAGGGAATGTTCAGTAACGAGCTTAAGATTTAAATAAAGTAAATTTTCACACTGATTTTTTAATAAAGATAGGGGATAAGTCGCCATGTAGTTGCAGAATAGTGAAGATAATCCTCTCCAAATTTATTTTCCAGTACTTTTTCTTCAACTTTTATCCTGTAAATAAAAGCCCAGGTAATGGGAATCATCAAAATGATAAGAGAAATCCAGCTGTTTAGCGTAAGCCCGAAACCCGCAAAGGAAATAAGTGAACCCGTATAGGAAGGATGCCTGATTTTGCTGTATAAACCAGTTCTGACAAGATGGTGATTAATGTCTGTACTGACATCAACTGTAAAATACTTTCCAAGCTGGAATATCGAAACAAATCTAATTACCATACCTGACACAATCATAGCCAGACCGCATAAAGGCAACCATAAGCAGTGACAGATAACAAATGGAAATATAAGTGCCAGATAAATGGACAAAAGCAAAGTCAAGGTGATTATCAACCACAGGTATTTAAGGGAGTTTTTGTCCTGTAATTTGTTGTACCGGGGAGATTTGAACATCGCCAATAGAAAAATTTCTGACACTGCCCAGAGGATATAAATGATAAGAAACAGGATTCTCATAATAAATTTTTTATCAATTACCTGTTGTTCAAAATTACATCGAAAAGAGAAATCGTTTGATGTGATTATTTATTCAAGTAAGCTTGAAAAGAAAATAAAAGTTTTTATCCTCTAAAAGCATTGGAATAAAATATATTAGTCAAATAGGCTTGCTTGATAAGAATTTGTAGGCTTGTCTGTTATTTCTATTTTACCCATCTGTTTATGATTGTTTTGCCCCTCAGTATTTACAATTTCTTGTTCTGGATATTCTTCAATAAATTTTACAAGCTCCATTCCATCAGTAAATTCAATGCTACCTAAATTAATTAAATCAATATTTCCTTGTGGTTGTGGTTTTAAAACTTGTGGACTTAAAACAAAAACAGGGATTCCCATTTTCAAAGCTGACTTGCCAGCATCAAATGTTCCACTCATTTTTCCCGACCTGTCTCTTTCTGGTCCTGACTTTATTACAACGACTGCCTTTGACATTGCAGAAACAAGCTTGTTTCTTGTCATTGCATTCTGTCCTGAAAATTTTTCATATGGTGCAAATTGTGTTACGAATAATGCGTTCTTCTCCCAATTAAGGTCTTTAAGTTCTCTTTTTATTGTGATATGATTTGTTCCAAAGCTCAAAATCATTGTTGTCGTTCCGTGGGCTTCAAGAGCACCTAAATGTGCCGAAGTGTCGACCCCTTTTGCATAACCTGAAATAACATTAATGCCATTTTCAGCCAATTTTTGGGCTATGCTTTTTGTAATTGTAATTTCAAAATCACCGACATCCCTTGCACCAATTATTGATACGCCTTTTTGATTTAGTAATGGTAAATACCCTTTACAATATAAAATTGGCGGTGCATTGTCTCCCATATTTTGCAAAACAGATTGAGGGTATCTTTCATCATCAAGTCCGATAATTGTAACTC
>CAYNBC010000205.1:0-4601 GCA_964395255.1 uncultured Sphingobacteriales bacterium
ATCCTATTCTGCTCGAAAAAAATATCATTTTGTTTAAAAAACAGGGAAATGAATTTATCTTATTAGGCTTTTTTTCAATAGTTATCTTGAATTTAACCTTCTTTATCAGACTGACAAATATTATTTTCTTGTTCTCTTTCGTTAAAATAATTTTTCCATTTTTTCAGCTCTTCCGGTGTGTTGATATTAGCAAGTATATGGGGGCTGTAAAACGGAAGGTCTTCATTTACCGGTAATACAAGTGTATTTAACTCATCGAGTATTTTCTGAATCTTTAATTTGTTTTGAGCTAAATTTTTTCTAAAAACGGGTAAGCAAGAATGTCCATAAATAGCACATAAAGGATGAAGCTTTTTATTTTCCTGCGGTATTACACAATCATAATCTTTTTTCATATCCATGAGAAAATACAATAAATCGTCAGGTACAAAAGGCAAATCACACCCCAGCACCACTAGGTCTTTCTCAGGATATTTTTCCATTACCGACAAAATACCACCTGCAGGACCTTTACCAGGAACTTTATCAAATACTAACTCAAGACCCCATTCCCCGTATTTTTGATGATTGGCTGAAATAACAACATGTGGAAATATTCGGGTCATTTTTTCAACAGCCAGATCTATCATTCTTTTGCCTTGAAATTTAAGGAAAGCTTTATCTCTGCCCATCCGCCTGCTCTGTCCTCCTGCCAGAATTACTCCCAGATAATTTTTTATTTTTCCTTCCTTATCCATAATTAATGTCAAATATAATATTGCTTTATTGCACATTTTATTATTTTTGTTAAAAATTTAACACGACCAATATTATGGTAGGCGGATGTATAAACCAAAAACGATGTGATCTCTGCGTTAATAAAGAAAATTCCCTTTTTGCAGATTTAAAACCCGAATTTCGGGAAGAAATTGAAAACGCCAAGGTTGATTGCTATTACAAAAAAGATGAGATTATCTTCAAGGAGGGAATGAAGCCCACAGGATTAATTTGTTTGAATGAAGGAAAAGTAAAAATTTATAAAGAAGGCTATGGGGGGCGTGAACAAATTATCCGAATGGTAAAAGCAGTAGAACTGTTCGGTTACAGGGCATTGCTATCCAATCAGGTCTATCAGGCATCAGCTCAGGCAATTGAAGACAGTGTTGTTTGTCATATCGATAAAGAAGCCGTTTTTTCAGTTTTAGCCAGAGACCCTTACCTGGGGATGAAAATCATAAAAAGATTAGCTATCGAACTGGGAGAAACCAAAAACCGCATTATCAACCTTACTCAAAAACATGTAAGAGGGCGCCTGGCTGAAGCACTGCTTATTCTACACGATACTTATGGAGTGGACGAAAAAGACGGTTATATTGATGTTGTTCTGGGCCGCTCCGACCTTGCCAATCTTTCCAATATGACTACATCCAATGCCAGCAGAACACTTTCTGCTTTTGCCGATGAAAAAATTGTAGAAATAAAAGGTAAGAAAATCAAAATTATCAATATGCCTGAGTTAATCAGGATATCTAACTACGGATAAAAATCACCTGACCAAACCGGCAAATCCCATAAAAGCCAGAGCCATTATCCCGGCTACAATAAAAGCAATAGGAACCCCTTTCATTCCTTCAGGTACTTCCATCAGTTCCAGATGTTCCCTGATACTGGCAAAAAGCACCAGCGCCAGTCCAAAACCCAGGGCTGAAGAAATGGCGAATACAACGCCCTCCAATAAATTATATTCCTTTTGTATGGTAAGAATGGCAACACCAAGCACTGAGCAATTAGTGGTAATCAGAGGTAAAAATATCCCCAGTGCCTGAAATAATGCCGGGCTTATTTTCTTCAGAATAATTTCTACCATTTGCACAAGTGAAGCAATGACAAGAATAAATACCACGGTTTGCAGGTAGGTAACTTCATAAGGGACCAACAGAAAAGTGTAAATCAAATAGGAAACTATAGTAGCCAGTGTCATTACAAAAGTCACAGCTGCAGTCATTCCCACGGCTGTATTCATTTTCCTGGAAACTCCCAGAAAAGGGCAGATACCCAGAAACTGTGATAATACTATGTTATTGACAAATACAGCTGAAATGACAATGAGGATATATTCCATAATCAGGCTTTTGAAAATTTGTTAATGATGGCAATCAAATAACCGAGAGCCAGAAAAGCACCCGGAGCAAGGACAAAAACAAGCATTCCGTCACCCTGAATAAGAGGATAATTAAACAATGAACCTGAGCCCAGAATTTCCCGTATAGAACCAAGTAGTGTCAGGGCAAAGGTAAATCCCATACCCATACCCAGGCCGTCAAAAGCAGATGAAATTACATTATTTTTGGAAGCAAATGCTTCAGCCCGCCCCAGAACAATGCAGTTTACAACAATCAGAGGTATAAACAAACCCAGTTCTTCGTGGAGTTCAGGCAGATATGCGTGAAGTATCAGGTCAACCAGCGTTACAAATGTGGCTATAACAACAATAAAGGAAGGTATTCGTACCTTATCAGGTATCAAATTCTTAATCAGGGAAATTACAATATTGGACATCCACAATACAAAAGTCGTAGCGAGTCCCATACCCAGACCATTTACGGCAGAGGTTGTAACGCCCAGGGTCGGACATAATCCCAGCAACAAAACAAATACAGGGTTTTCCTTTAAAAACCCCCGTGTAAATATTTTCCAGTTATTCAGGCTGCTCATTTTTATAGTATTTTATAAATGTGTCATAAGCCCTCTGTACAGCATCGCAGAAAGCCCTTGATGTAATGGTTGCTGCTGTAATAGCGTCAACATCCCCTCCATCCTTTTTTACTTTCAGTTTAAAGCTGGCTGGATTTTTCCCCCGAAACTGAACAGAAAAATTCGATTTTTTGATATCCATTTTATCACCCAATCCCGGTGTTTCTTTATGTTCCAGCACGGATGTATTCAATATTTCACCCTCTGGTGTAAAACCAACCATAATGGTAAATCGCCCGCTGAATCCCAGATCAGTATATGTTTGTACAGCTGTCCCGTGCCACTTTTCCTCCTCATTATAAACTTCATAAAATATCAACGAATCCTTACCTGTTGGTGGCATAACTTTGAATGTTCTGATTTCTGCCACCTCAGGAATAACCATCCTGATAGCCTTTTGTATCTTAGCCTGCCTTGCTGCCTCTATAGCATCAGCAGTAAGAGAATACACTCCAGCCAGAGAAATCGCTGAAACCCCTGTAATGACCAACAGGGCCAGCAACATATTTATAAATGTTGATTCCGGTTTTTTCATGTAGCCAGTCTTTGTAATTTACCAAAGGGTTTTGGTTTAAATGCTTTATTAATCAAAGGAACAAATGCATTCATAATCAAAATAGCAAATGAAACCCCTTCAGGATAAGCACCATACAGGCGAATTATTAAGGTAATCAAACCACAGCCTGCACCAAAAATCAATTGACCTGCAGGTGTCATGGGAGAAGTAACCATATCTGTTGCCATGAAAAATGCACCCAGCATAAGACCTCCCGTAACGAGATGGAATAATGGATGGATGTACATATCCGGATTGACAAGCCATAAAATACCGGAAATAATAACCACCGTTCCCAGATAACTTACAGGAATATGCCAGGTAATAATTTTGCGAAGGAGCATGTAAATTCCACCCAGCAAAAGAGCGATGGCGGAAACTTCACCCAGTGAACCACCTGTATTTCCCATAAGCAAACTGCCAAAGTCAGGTAATTGTTGCATGATAAAAGAAACACTTTCCCCGTTTTTTAATCCCTCTTTTAAAATGCCCAGAGGGGTGGCTCCTGTAACTACATCGGTTATACCTGAAGCAAAAATGGGAGCTGGAACAGGCCATGTGGTCATTTGAACAGGAAAAGAAATCAAAAGAAAAACCCTGGCTACCAGAGCAGGATTAAAGGGATTTTTTCCCAGGCCACCGAAAGTCATTTTAGCCATTCCAATAGCTACAAGGCTCCCAATAGCAATAATCCCTGTAGAAAGATGGGAAGGTACATTGAAAGCCAGCAACATTCCTGTTACTACGGCAGAGCCATCTTTTACCGTTACTTCTCCCTTTAAAAAATACTTTTGAATCAAATATTCAAAAGTCACACAAAAAAACACAGAAAGCAAAACCACTCTCAATGCATCCAGGCCAAAAAAGTAAACTGAAACGGCAAATGCTGGGAGCATGGCTATGACGACTCCCCACATAATCCTGGGGATGTTCCAGTTACTATGAAGATGTGGGGATGGAGATATGATAAGTTTTTCCATGAATCCTTTTTAATTTTTTCTTGCACGGAGCATTTGACCTGTTTTTATTTTACCCAGACGGATAAAATCAAGAAGCGGACGGTAAGACGGACAAATATACATGCACGAACCACATTCAATGCAATCCATGACCCTGTTTTTTTCGAGTTCTTCCAGAAATTCTGCCCTGCTTAACTGGGCCAGATAATAGGGTTCTAATTGCATAGGACAGACCTGTACACACTGGGCACAGCGAATGCAGTTCTCGGCTTTTTTACGATAGGATTTTTCACTGGACAGAAGCAGAATTCCTGAAGTTCCCTTAACAATAGGAACCTGCAAATGGGTTAGCG
>CAYNBC010000206.1:0-4597 GCA_964395255.1 uncultured Sphingobacteriales bacterium
TATTAACCCTTAGCCTTTTACAATTATGCTTCTTTATTCACGGAGCTTTCAGCCAGACAATGAATCTGGAACGCTTTGATTATGGAAGAAAAATTCATTTTGGATTTACGCTGGGCACCAACCTGGGCAATTTTAAATACGAATTCTCTGACAATTTTTATTTCAATGACACTTTGTTGAAAATTTCTGTCCATCGTTTTCCGGGCATAACTCTGGGAGCTATTTCCGACCTCCATTTCGGTGAGTTTTTTGATTTGAGGGCAATTCCTTCTCTGGTACTGGCCGAGCGGTCCGTAACTTATGATTTTATTAACGGCTATTCACCTACAAAAAGAGTTGAATCCATTTTTGCTGAATTGCCGGTACATGTCAAGTTCAAATCCGTTCGTCATGGAAATTTGAGGTTTTATGTAATAGCCGGAGGTAAAGTTTCTTACGATTTTGGTTCTGATGCCAATGCCCACCGTGACCCCAATAATCCCATTCTTGCCATTAAACCTTGGGCTTATGCATGGGAATATGGCTGTGGGTTGGATATGTATTTTTACTGGTTTAAGTTTTCACCTGAAATAAAACTCTCCAAAGGCATTAACAATATTTTAAGCCCTTACAATGATGTTTATTCCAATATTTTTGATAAAATTTTTTCCAATTTTATCTTTTTTTCTTTCCATTTTGAAGGTTAAGCTATTTCATATGAATGTTTTAGATAATTTTCCGGGGATAATAAATTCCTTTTTTGAAACAGGTTTTTCAATTTAAAAATTTCAATTAACTTTGATATCGCATAGGCATGGAAAAAATACAATTAAAAATACTGGGAATCTCATCCGGAAATGTCGCATCTTCATATACCTTGATACTAGAAGAGGTACATGGCGACAGAAAATTACCCATAGTTATCGGTGTTCTTGAAGCACAGGCCATTGCCATACAACTCGAAAATATAAAACCTGTGCGCCCCATGACACACGACCTTTTCAAAAACTTTGCAGAGACTTTTAATATACGATTGAAAGAAGTCATTATCCAGAAATTACACGAAGGAATATTTTATTCCTATCTGGTAGCTACCGATGGTGACGAAGTGAAATACATCGATTCCCGGACTTCCGATGCTATTGCACTGGCTCTTCGTTTTAACTGCCCCATTTATACCTATGAAAGCATACTGAGGGAAGCAGGCATTACTATGGAAATAGAAAAAGAAAAAGATTCCGGTCAGGAAATACAGGATTCCATGCAGGTTGAAGAAGAAACCGAAGAAAAACAAAAGCATACAGGTGAGAAAGAACTGGAAGATTATTCTATATCCGAGCTGAAAAAGATGCTGGATAAAGCCATTGCTGAGGAAGATTACATTCTGGCAGCTAAAATCAGAGATGCTATCAAGTTGAAAGAACAAGGCAAATGATTTAATGGATTATGAATAAAGAGGGGTTGTTCAAGATTTTATGGATTTTCGTTTTTTCTGTCTTATTTTATCCTTCCTCATCCTTATCAAAAGATATACAGGACAAAGCATTAAAGATTCTGGAAGGGGAATGGTATCTGTATCCGGGTGAGCTGGGTAAAATCGATATGAATGTCAGAAGCAAACCGATTACACGGAGAATCTGGTTTGCCAGAGATTTTGCTTACAGGGAAAAAGATTTAACCCGCAAGACCGAAATCAGAGCCAACTGGACTTTTGTGGATTCGCAGGGGGTCAGAAGTCTTATTATCAAAGATGAAAAAGACAGTCTTCTTCATACATTTCAAATAAAAAAATTGTCCCGCTATGAGATGGTGGTGAAAGAAGGAAATCAGGTTTATCTTTACATATCTGAAAAAAATAAAAGACCGTATATCGACCGTTTCCGGGGTATTTTCGGGATATTTGTTTTGATATTTCTGGCATTTTTACTCAGCAATAATAAAAAATCCATTAACTGGCGAACGGTGGGGGTTGGCCTGGGTTTGCAAATAATCATTGCTCTATCTGTATTGAAAGTAGGATTTATACGGACTATTTTTGAAGGCATTTCTTCGTTTTTTGTAAAACTATTGGCTTTTACGCGGGAAGGTTCGCTGTTTTTGTTTGGCGATTTGATTGAAAAAACAGATACATTTGGTTATATCTTTGCCTTTCAGGTATTGCCCACTGTTATCTTTTTCTCTGCATTTACCTCGGTACTATATTATTTCGGAATATTACAATTTATAGTAAAGATTTTTGCATGGGTAATGCAAAAAACCATGGTATTGTCCGGTTCGGAAAGTCTGGCTGCTGCAGCCAACATTTTTATCGGACAAACAGAAGCACCTCTGGTGATTAAACCTTACCTGCCCAAAATGACGCCTTCCGAAATTCTTGCCCTGATGACCGGAGGAATGGCTACTATTGCCGGAGGTGTACTTGCAGCCTATATCGGTTTTCTGGGTGGACCTGACCCGGTCCAGCAGAAAATTTTTGCCACCCATCTACTTACAGCCTCCATTATGAACGCTCCGGCTGCTTTGTTTATCGCAAAAATTATTTTTCCTCAAACAGGTGAAGTCAACAAAGAACTGAATATTTCGAAAGAAGTGATTGGTTCAAATCTGCTGGATAGCATTGCCAAAGGAACTATTGACGGTCTTCGCCTTGCCGTGAATGTAGGTGCTATGTTGCTGGTATTTATTGCTCTGATGGCATTGCTCAACTTTATCGTAACCAACTGGATCGGTGAACCCACCGGTTTGAACCGGTTGATTGTGGAAAAAAGCGGTGGCAGATTTGAAGGATTGAATATGCAGTTTATTCTGGGAACCATCTTTTCTCCTATTGCCTGGCTGATTGGAATACCTTCCTACGACATCTTTATGGTGGGTCAGCTATTGGGCGAAAAAACCATCCTGAATGAATTTTATGCTTATGTTTCTCTCAGCAACCTGAAAAACTCTTTCTTATTAACCGATGCTAAAAGTGTATTGATAGCCACTTATGCACTTTGCGGTTTTGCCAATTTTTCTTCCATAGGAATTCAAATAGGAGGTATCAGTGCACTGGCACCCAACCAGCGCGTTACACTGAGTCAACTTGGTATCAAGGCTCTTATTGGAGGAACCATAGCCACCTTATTAACAGCTTCAATTGCCGGAATTATTTTGTAAACCAAAAATATAAAGATATGTTTACGCTAAAATCCTTGCCTTATTCAGAAGATGCTCTTGAACCCGTAATCAGTAAAAAAACTATTGAATTTCATTACGGGAAGCATCATCAGGGATATGTAAATAATTTAAACAAATTGATTAAGGACACCGAGTTTGAGGAGATGAGCCTTGAGGAAATTATTCAAAAAGCAGAAGGAGGTATATTCAACAATGCAGCCCAGGTATGGAACCATACATTTTTCTGGGAAAGTATGTGCCCCATGACACATTCATCCCTTACACCTGAGCTAAGGCAAAAATTTGAAGCTCATTTTGGTTCCATGGACGAATTCCGGTCCCAATTTTCAAAAGCTGCTACCACACTTTTTGGCTCAGGTTGGGTGTGGCTGGCCATCAGCCCTGAAGGAAAATGGGAAATTATCCAGGAAAGCAATGCCGGAAATCCATTGACAAAAGGTTATAAACCTATATTAACATTGGATGTATGGGAACATGCCTATTATCTGGATTATCAAAACCGGAGACCTGATTTTGTAGAAAATTTCTGGCGCATTGTTAACTGGCAACAAGTGGAAAACAGGATTGGCTAATGATTAAAAGAACCACAGCCAAAAACCAGACCCAATGAAGTTTTTCATTAGTTATTCAAAGAATCAACTGGAATGGGTGAAAACCAGTCTCTTGCCTTTGCTGGAAACCATGAATATTAATTTTACCATCGATTATTTACATTTCAGCCCTAATCTGCCACGGGATTTACTTCTCAAAAAACATGTTGAAGAGTGTACGCATTTGTTGTTGGTTATTGATGAAGAGTATCTTAACAATGAGTATCTCAAGCTAAAACCATTACTTGGTGAACAAGAAGAAAAATTTAAAGAACGGGATAAAATCATTTGCCTTCGTAAAGATAAAAGCAAGTTACCCAAAAAATTATACCAGCATTTGATTTATGAGTTTTACTACAGGAACCAGGAAGAAAAAGAGTTTCAGAACCTCAAAATGATGCTGGCAAAAATGCTGGAGAAAAACCCGGAACCTGTTAAAAGATTCAAAGATTACTATGTAGAGCATTTTCCTGAAGATGATGTGTTTGTTACAGGCAGGGATAAAGAACTTCGTTTGTTAAGCAGCTGGTTGTCAGACCCGGAGGTAAATCTTGTCATTATCACCGGTCCCGGAGGAAGTGGGAAAACCAAGTTGCTGAATAAATTGCTCGACCAGATTGAAACCCACGACACCAGCCAGTTTGAACGTATTATTGTTTGGGGATTTCACGGACACGATTTGTATAAAGACAGCCAGAGTGTTCTTGATAACTTCTTTGAGACACTCCTGCAACATTTGAACTATCAGGATAAAATTCCTGAAAATCAGTATGCCCGGGGAAAACTGTTGGCGCAACTTATCAATGAACAGAGAACTCTATTGATGATTGATTCTGTTCATACTGCTATTT
>CAYNBC010000207.1:0-4577 GCA_964395255.1 uncultured Sphingobacteriales bacterium
AGAGGACCTGTATTACCGCTTTGACCTGTATCAATTAAAAACATGCCTGATTTTCCCATTACTTCAGGATTCAACTTCACTTTGGCAATGTCGATTTTATTTTTAATCAATAAAGGTTCTTTCAAATAACAGTTCAGTGGGTCAATGCCTGAGCTTTTTCCATGAAAGAAGGATTCCATTTGTGAAAAAATATCTTTCAGGCGAATGATTTCTTTGTTGGTTAAGTTTTTGGAGCTGGGAATTTTATCGAGGGCAAATCTGTCATAAACAGCAGCACAAAGTGCTCCCGAACTTCCTATTCCAAAACTTTGCGGAATGTTGGATTTAAAATAAAGCCCTTCATTAAGCTCTTTACGGAATCTTTCAAGGTCAAGCCGGGTTTTTAGTTTGTTTTCTTTATTAAGCTGCTCGAGATAATGAAAAAATTTCCTGAGATTATGATTGGATTCTCTGGCAAAAGTGTCATCCGGGTCTTCATTGAATGCCAATTGTCCTTTGTATTGATGATAAGGAATGGCCAATCCCATGGAATTACATATCAGGCTGTATTCCCCGAACAGAAGTATTTTAGCATGAAAATCGGATTCTTTCTTTGCCATACTAGATTATTTTTTCAGGGCCGGAACCTGCAAAATCATCAATTTTGGTTTTTCGGGCGCAATATACAATTAATTTTGATTCGATAAATTCATTTACTTCTTTTCTATGTTGATAAGGATAAAGTAGATGAACATTAGGACCTGCATCCAGTGTAAAATAAACAGGTATTTTACTTTTTTCACGGAATTTCCAAACTTCTTGGATGATATTTATAGTACCATTTTTCATTAAAATATAGGGTCTGGCAGAAGTCATCATGAGAGCATGCAATGTAAGAGCTTCTGACTCAACAATTTTGCCAAATACCTCGAGGTCTTCTTTATGGATGGCTTCTATTAGCCTTTTTAAATGTTGAGAAGCCTGCTGGTAACGGCTCTGGGCAAACCAATGCCCCATCATTAGCTGGTGTCCTGCCCTGCTGGAAATTTCTTTGGGTTTATCATCAACAATCAGTATGGTGTCCTGAAATGTGTTAAAAATATTTTTTGAATCTATTTTTAACGGTATAGCATAATCATCACTGCTCTCCAGAATATCACATTGTCCCCAAACGGAAAAATAACCATAAACTGAGCGGCAGGCACTTCCCGAACCCAGACGTGCCAGGTTTGAGGCCGCTCTGAAAAAGTCTCGGGTGCCTATGGGCTCTTCACTCAATTTACAGTGAATACTCAACAAACAAAGAGCAAGTGAACTCATGGAAGAAGCTGATGAAGCAATTCCGGCAGAATGAGGAAAAGTATTGAAGCTTTCAACCTTCAGATGACCTTTGAGTATAAAAGGAAGTGATGATGAAGCCGTTCTCAGATATTCCAGTACCTTATTCTCAAATTCTTTATTCCTCTTTTCATGAAAATAATATTCCAGAGAAAGCTGAGCTGATTTTTGGGGGGTAAATGAAACCTTCGTTTGTGTGTATGAGCGGCTTAGGGTAATGCTCAATGAAGGATTGGCAGGTTTCTGAAATCCTTTTTTTCCCCAATATTTAATTAAAGCAATGTTTGAAGGACTCCTCCAGCAACTGATAATTTCCCTGCTCAAAACAAAATCATTTGAGATTCTACTTTCAAGCAAAAATAATTCAAAAGATAAAGGCATTCAAAATTCATATACTTAAGACTGATAAACAATCTATTAAAAATATTTCAACTTTATTAACATTTTAAATTTGTCTAAAAACGAAAAAATTTTTCTAATTTTACCAACATCAAAGGGATAAATTGTGGGTTATGGCTTATGTTAAGAAAAAAAAGAAAAAATCTAAAAAAAGTTCATGGCCTTATCATTGGGTGGATAAAGTCATATTGGTTGTGGAGGATATTGAGGTAAATCATATGCTGATCGACCGCATATTGCAGAGAACAAGTGCGCAGTTGCTATGGGCTATGGATGGTGAGCGTGCTGTTGAAATTTGCAGGGAAAATGACAATATTGACCTGGTTTTGATGGACATCCGTTTGCCCAAAATGGATGGTTTTCAGGCTACCCGGGAAATCAGAAAATTCAGACCTGATTTACCCATCATAGCTCAAACTGCTTATGTCATGGAAGACGAAATTGATAAAGTTCTGGAAGCTGGCTGTAACGACCTTGTTACAAAGCCCATTGATAAAGAAGTTTTGCTAAAAAAAATGAGTAAATACCTGGATAAAAATTAAGTCCCTATTTCTTTCCATTTAAAAATTACCGGATATCCTTTTGATGCAAAATATTCCTTTACTGAGGAATAACTTTCCTCTGTAAATGCCATGATAAAATCCCCTCCCCACGCACCCAGACTTTTAATAGTTCCGGGAAAATCAGAAAAATATAATGACTGAACGGAGGGCTTTCCAATCAATGAACTTATTATTTCTTCATGTTGATGAAGTAGATGATGTATTTTTCGGGTATCATCCTCGTTGAGTAGTGAAAGGGTAATTTCAGTGATTGTATCCAGTTTACTGTTGTTAAAATAAGAGCCATCAAGGTGCATTAATTCCTGTTCGGTGTTTTTTTTATGTTTGAGGTAAATGAAATAGCTGTTTTCAGTCAAGGTATCTTTCACAGTTGTTTCACGGTAAAAATTTTTTAATTCGGTTTTTCTGAACAAAATAGGCTGGTTGCTAAGAGCGGCAGCAATATCATATCCTGAACCTCTGGACACGAGTTTATGAAGCTTAAACGGACTTATTTTGACCCAACGGGCTAAATTTACGATTAAGGATGAGCTGCTTCCCCATCCCCAATCAGGGTCAAATTCAAGCTGTGTTATAATATGGAAACTGGGGTTTTTGTGAAAGAAAAGCGGATTAAGTTCTCTGGCTTTTTTAAGGATATTCAATATAAAATGGGCACGTTCTTCTGAATTGGTGCTTATAATATTTTCAAAATCAGGAAAAAACTCCATTTCAAACCATAAAGAATGTCTATAGTAGGATTTCCATGTACAGTATTGATTATCGTTGAGAGAGACCTCCAGGGATTGACCGTATTTTAACGGCAAGGCCAGAGCTGTAGCTCCGTACAAAACTGCATATTCGCCTGTTATGAGAAGCTTCCCTCGCGAATAATATGAAAGTTTATGGCTGATTTTAAGTATTTATTTTCCTGTAATGATTAAGAAATTCACGGACAGCGTTGAAAGTAACTTTGTGTTGTTTGAAATATTCAATAGCAGCATTTTTTTCAACTTCGGTGGCATTCAAATGGTTTAGAATGTTAAGAAGGTGCATTTTCATATGACCTGTTTGAATACCTTTGGTAATGAGGGTTGTAACAGCACCAAAGTTATTGGCCAGACCGGCAGTGGCAGCAATCATCATCAACTCTTTGGCGGAAGGGTTTCCCAGCAATTCAAGGCTGAATTTGGCCAGGGGATGCAAAGATGTGAGACCACCTACAGTACCTAAAGCCAGCGGTAAAGTGAGGGAATAATGAAACTTCCCTCCTTCTTTGCTAAACTCAGTTAAACTTTGATACTTCCCGTTCCGGGAGGCATAGGTATGACCTGCTGCTTCAACGGCCCGAAAATCATTTCCCGTAGCTAAAACAACAGCGTCAATGCCATTGAAAATACCTTTGTTGTGCGTTGTAGCACGGTTGATATCCCGCGTAGCAATTTGAATGGCTTTTTCAAATTTCCATGTAAATGTTTCCGGTGTGTCTCCGTCTTCAAAGTCGCCAAGCTCATGAATATCGCATTCTACATAGGTTCTGACAAGACATTCGGGTGTATAATTGGACAATATGGACATGATAACATGCACTTCTTTTTCACTGTCTTTAAAATCGGGATTTTGAAGGATGTAGGTTTTAAGGGTCATAGCAAAATCTTCCAGGCAGGAATTGATAAAATTGGCGCCCATGCTGTCTACTGTGTCAAAGGTTGCTTTTAGCTGATAATAATTTTCTATATCTTTTCTGCGGTCTACCAGTTCAATATCCAGTACACCTCCTCCCCTTTTTTCCATATTGGCAGTGATTGGGTGTACATGCTTCAAGAGCTGTTCTTTAATCCGGGGAAAATGTGCTTTAAGTTTTTGATGATCACCAGACCATATAAAATGAACCTGACCGATTTTTACAGTAGAAATAATTTCGGCATGAAATCCTCCTCGTGATGCCCAGAATTTTGCCGAATTGGCTGCTGCAGCAACTACTGAGCTTTCTTCAATCACCATGGGAACCATGTAGAATTTCCCATTTATCAGAAAATTGGGTGCAATACCAAAAGGAAAATAATAATTGGATATTGTGTTTTCACTGAATTCGTCAAAAAGTTTCTGAACCTCGGGGTCATTATGCCAGAAACTTTTTAAAATTTTTTCTGCTTCAGCCGGATTTTCAAAATTCTTTATGACCAGCTCTATCTTTTCTTCTTTGCTTAATTTGGAAAAACCGGAAATTATCCTGTCAGGATTCACAGTAATTTTTTTTTTTGCAAATGTAAAAATTCATTTCATGTTTACGAGTGATTTATTGAAATAGTTATATTC
>CAYNBC010000208.1:0-4576 GCA_964395255.1 uncultured Sphingobacteriales bacterium
ACAAATACTTTCAGGAGTACTGGAAATCGATTACAAAAGAAATAAGCCAGTACATTTGTTAACAGCTTGAACACAACTATTATTGAAATAACAATTATTTAGCAGGTGTTTTATCATTAACAAATTGATTTATATCATTTTTGTAATAACAATATTTTTTTTCTAATTTTACCACCTCATTATGAAAAAATAAATATCAAGAAGATGAAGCAAAAGTTACCTGAGAAAACCGTGGAACGGTTGAGTTTGTGCAGGAGAATTTTGTTATCTCGTGTACCGGAAGACAAAAAATATATATACTCACACGAAATAGCAAAATTGCTTCATATAACTCCAGTTCAGGTCAGAAGGGATTTTATGTTGATGGGATATACAGGAAGTCCAAGCAAAGGATATGAAATACAAAAATTAATCACAGCCATAGGAAAAACCATAGATTCTAGGACAGGTGTCAATATAGCGGTTATCGGTCTTGGTAATCTGGGTACCGCTATATTCAACTATTTACACAAAAAAAGGGAAAAACTGCATCTGGTAGCAGGATTTGACCGCGACCCTGAAGTAATAAATTCTTTTCATGACGAAATCCCATGTTTTCACATTTCCCAGCTTCCTGAAAAAGTAGAAGCTCTAAATATTAAAATTGTTATCATTACTGTACCGGCTTCTGCAGCCAGAGAAGTAAAAGAGTTAGCCATCGAAAGTGGTGTACGAGGTATTATCAACTTTACCCCCAGCCCCATGAAAGTTCCTGACAATGTTTTCCTCGAAGAATACGATATTATTACTTCACTGGAAAAAGTGGCTTATTTTGTAAAATAATCACACACCCAGAAAAACCACGGCAATTCCGGTGATAAAAATAATCATCCCCGCTAATGCTGAAGAATAACGGGAGAGTTTTTCGATTTTAATAGATTCAATACCCCGAAGAAATAGAAAAACAATAGCCAGCATGGTAGAAATGGTAACTACACCGAAAACAAATGCTACCCATAAACTACCCGATATAGATGCTTTGGCTGCCGGATACATGAGTAAAGGAATTAAAGGCTCACAGGGGCCTAAAACAAAAATCAGAAAAAGTATCCAGGGCGTATAATTAACAAAATGTGAATGGCTGTGTTCACCATCATCATGACGATGTTCATGTTTATGCCACTTATTATCGTGAAAATGCCAGTGCTTATGGGGTTTGTTGATGATAACCCTGTATATTCCCCATATCATATATACTGCTCCAAATATCAATATAGCCCAGCCAGCTATCGTACCTCTCTGTGATTCAACTTTTACGAGACGATTTATTTCATGGCCTGCCAGTAGTCCTGTCATACCTATAACTACAGAACTTAATACATGCCCAATACCACACAACAGTGTAATCCAGAATGTTTTTGTCTTGCGCCACATTCCCTCCCTGGCCATTACGATAAAAGGAATATAATGGTCGGGACCCAGTACTGTATGTACAAAACCTACAGAAGCTGCTGTCAGACTTAATAATATGAGTTCCTGATTCATGACTTATAAATTTTAATACCATCTAAATCCAGAAAAAAATGTTCTTGATGAGAACATGAAAAACACATCAATTTGCCTTCTTTAACGACCGAATGATTATCCATAACTTCTTCACCACATAATTCACATACCACATCAGGCCTTGACTCAGGCAATGAAGGGCTGGCAATATTTACTTCTTTTATCTCAAAAATTTTATTTTCATCCAGTTTAATGACTTGAAGAGCAGCTTCCTTACCTTTAAGCTTAAACTCTTTTTCCAGGTAAGGGTTCCTTTGCTTCTTCCCTACAAATTTTTTATAAATCTCACCCATTCCTGAGCTGCTATACGAGGAACGGATATATTCCCTTGCTCCTGATTTCAGATGAAGACGGAATGCCTCACCCTGCCTCTGGACGAATGTTACAGCTATTTTACCAACATCGTCAAACAACAAACCATTATTTCCAAAAGTACATCCCGTAATGATTTGAATGGCATCAACAAAGCATCCTCTCGATTCAACTACAGCAAATATTTTATCAAGTCCATCACCCACAAAATTTATTTTGTTAAAAGCTGTGACGGAGGCCAGTACTCCTATTGCAAGGCCAGGACAATAATGACCATGAAAAGATGCAGCTGTTTCAAGTAATAGTTCCCGGTTGTTTTCCCGAAGTGCTTTCGTTATGATTTCCTTTTTTTGGATAAAACTGTTCATTTAATAATTTATCACTAATTCACAACTTTTTACACCTTTTATTTTACGCAGCTCACCGTACAATGCTTTTAAATCATTGGTTTTACCTGCCACACTTATGGTTTCGAGGCACAAATCATGATTTAAGTGAATGTGCTGAACGGCAAGAATCAAATGATGAAAGTCATGCTGAATGGAATTAGAGCGCTGATGCAAATCCCTTTGATGGTGGTTATAAACCATGGTTATGGCTCCACACACTTCTTTGTTCCGGCTTTTCTTTTCCTCTAATTGGTAATTTTCAATCAGAAACTCGATAGCCTTGCTTCTATTGGGGAAAGAGCTTTTTCTTACAAGCTCCTCCAATTTAAGAGCTGCTTGTTTTTCTAATGATATGCCAAAACGAACTACAGGCATGTGTTACTTATTTTATTTTCGTAACACAAATGTAAGAAAAAATAATTTACTTGTTAAACATTTAACAGGTAAAATTAATCCAGCCAGGGGTCAAGATTCAGGTTTGTACTGTCGTAAATATCATTTTTGCCCATATCAAGGATTCCCTGCAGAAATTTAATACGATTCTCCACGGCACTATCTCTACCGAATTTTTCAAGGCAAAGGTTGTAATGATTTATCGCTTTTCCCATCTCTTGAATTTTCGA
Organism: uncultured Sphingobacteriales bacterium; assembly: GCA_964395255.1. GTDB lineage: Bacteria > Bacteroidota > Bacteroidia > CAILMK01 > JAAYUY01 > CAYNBC01. The sequence goes on from CAYNBC010000208.1 coordinate 2,870, forward strand.
GTAATATTCCCCCAGCAAAATCAGGCCTTTCTTTGAGAGAAGCAACTGGTTATAATTCTCCTTCACAAACCGATTCAACGATTCAATATCATGATTATGGGTATTAATCAAACTTTCAAATTTGGTTAGCAGTTCGGATTCGCTCATTTACGCAAGTTGTTTTTTAACCATTCATACCAGCTATTAAGTCCTTCTCCTGTTTTAACGGAAATCTCGAGAAATTCAAGATGGTGGTTAACCTGCAAAGCATACTGACGAAATTTTTCAAGGTCAAAATCGACATAAGGGAGCAAGTCCATTTTATTAATAAGGCACAGGTCAGAAGTGCTAAACATATTGGGATATTTGGCAGGTTTATCCTCGCCTTCCGTAACACTTATAATAACAACTCTTTTGTTTTCACCTAAATCAAAAAGAGAAGGACAAACCAGATTTCCGACATTTTCGATAAACAGTACAGAATGATTTTCAGGGTTTAATTGTTTAACAGCATCATTGACCATTATTGCATCCAGATGACATCCATTTCCAGTGTTAATCTGGATTACAGGTACACCCGTTGCTTCAATTCTAAAAGCATCATGAGCTGTTTGTTGATCTCCTTCTATGACATAAAATTGAATTCCGGACTTTAACTCTGCCAGTGTTTTTTCAAGAAGTGATGTTTTACCGCTTCCCGGTGAACTGACAAGATTAACCGTAAATATTTCCCTGGCTTCAAAGAAACCACGGTTTCTTTCAGCTAACAGATTGTTTTTCTGAAGAATATTTTCTTCCAGTACAATTTTTCTGGAATGCTCTGCATGGTTGTGAGAATGCTCATGGTCATGCGTATGATGATGGTTGTGGCTGTGCCCATGAGCTTCGCTTTGATCCTGTTCCTGTGTCGGTTTGTAAACTTTTACAGGTTCGTCAGTGTTTCCGCATCCGCATGTTTCACACATAATTTTTTTTTGTACAAAGATAAATTTTTTTAACGAGTGTTTATTTAAAGTGTTATTAAAATAACAAAAAATTTTCATATTTGTAAAAACAATCACCGAATTATGAGAATGTTGCCTGAAACGACCGTTGAAAGACTCAGTCTTTACAGAAGATTTTTAATTGAAGATATGGCATCAGGTAACAAATTTATTTTCAGTCATGACCTGGGAAAAGCTATTCGTGTCAAATCTGTTCAAGTACGAAAAGATATTATGTTACTGGGCTTTAACGGTAGTACCAGCAAAGGATATGAAATTAAATCCCTGATTAAAAAAATCGATAAAGTTCTTGGATTTGACAAGAAAAGGAAAATTGCACTGGTAGGTCTGTCAACGCTGGGTGGTGCAGTGGAGGAGTATGTTATTTCCGATACCAGAGGGTTTGATATTTATGCCAGTTTTCTCATGTTTCCTGAAACAAGGGCAATGAAAATGCCTTATCCTGTCTATCCCATTGATAAAATGCCAGCCATTATCAAACAACAGGAAATAAAAACAGCCATCCTGGCTATGCCGCCCATTTATGCCCAGCAACAATGCGATATCCTGGTGGCATCCGGAATTAAAGCTATTTTAAATTTGTGTTCAACTTTGCTCAGAGTACCAGCGGATGTTCTGGTTCAGGATATTGATTTTATTACATGTATTGAAAAATTGTGCTATTTCTCCGGCTCATATATAAAAAAACGAAAAGTAAGAGTACATGATAAACAGACTTGAAAAA
>CAYNBC010000209.1:0-4567 GCA_964395255.1 uncultured Sphingobacteriales bacterium
TTATTATGGAAATAGGATTTCAGAAAAGTTTCCCGGACAATTTCATAAGACATTTATCTTTTTTCAAATGAAATTAGGGTATAAAATCTTTGGGAAAAGCATATAGCGCATTAGATAAAAAAATACCCGTATTAGAATACGGGCATTTTTACTGAGAGAGGTTTTTTTACTTAGCTCAGCGATTCGACTGCAGAAAAACAATCTGATCAGCTACAATTTCCGTCAGATACCTGTTTTGACCATCTTTACCGGTATAGCTACGGTAGGTCAACTTTCCTTCGATAGCAACGGTTCTTCCTTTTTCCAGATATTTTTCTGCCAGTACTGCATTTTTACCCCAGGCAACAATTTGATGCCATTGAGTTTCAGTTACCGATTTACCTTCGCTGTTTCTGAACTTTTCGTTAGTGGCTACCGAGAAGCGAGCCAGTTTAACTCCTTTTTTTAATTCTTTTACTTCAGGGTTGTTTCCGAGATTTCCAATCAATTGAACTTTGTTTCTTAAACTTTGCATGGCTGTAAATTTTAAAGGTTAATAAATCAATTTTAAAAGTTGATTCAAATGTATAAGCCAGTTTTCGACCGAGTCGGTTAATAATCAATTGTATCCGTTTAATATTCGTTTGTAAGCAATTGTTGTCGAATAAATGCTTTTTTTGAATAAATTTGACTATAATTGTATCATGAAAAGAAAATGTCTGGAGTGTGGAGATGAATTTATCGGTCGCTCCGACAAAAAGTTTTGTTCGGACCAGTGTCGCAATACCTACAATAACAGGCTCAATAAAGATGTAAATAATTATGTCAGAAATGTAAATTACACTCTCCGGAAAAATCGTAGAATACTGGCCGCTTTAAATCCCGGGGAAAAAACCAAAGTTCATAAATCCGAGCTCGAAAAAAGAGGGTTTAATTTCAACTATTTTACCGGGATGTATCGAACCCGCCAGGGGAAAGAATATTTTTTTGTATATGATTATGGATATCTTCCATTGGATGAAAATACTTTTATGCTGGTAAAAAGAAAAGAATATCTGGATGAACAATTTTAGCTCAGGGAATTAATCGAGGGAATTATGGATATAAGAAGGATTATTAAAATGATGGGGCCGGGCTTGTTGTATGCAGGTGCCGCCATCGGGGTTTCTCATCTGGTGCAATCAACAAGAGCTGGTGCTAATTATGGCTTCGAGCTTGTATGGGTAATCATTCTGGCAAATGCGCTGAAATACCCTTTTTTTGAATTCGGGCCCAGATATGCCACTGTAACAGGAAAAAGTCTTGTTGATGGTTATAGAACCATAGGCAAATGGGCGGTATGGTTGTATTACCTGCTTACTATTGCCACAATGTTTGCCATTCAAGCGGCTGTGACGATTGTTACTGCTGGTCTGGTAGGGAAAATTTTTCATGTTCCTCTATCGGATATTACCATTAGTGCTATTTTACTAATAATTATTCTGTTTATTCTTTTCTTGGGGAAATATGAAGCTCTCGACAGAATCATTAAATACATTATTGTAATTCTTGCGATAACGACTATTATGGCTGTTATTTCCGGCTTTGTTCATTTTTACGAACCGGCTCGATATGCCGAAAAGGTGTGGGATTGGAGCATACCTGCCAATATCTTTTTTCTGGTGGCTTTTATTGGCTGGATGCCAGCTCCTATCGATATAGCTGTCTGGCATTCGGAATGGAGTAAGGCCAAAAATGCACAATTGGGCTTTAGACCTTCATTGAGACAATCGTTGATGGATTTTAATATCGGCTATATCGGAACAGCTTTTCTGGCATTATGCTTTCTTTCCATGGGCGCACTGGTTATGTATCGCTCAGGGGAATCACCTTCACCAAACGGGGTTGAGTTTGCAGGTCAGTTAATCAGGAATTATACCGTCAGTCTTGGTTATTGGTCGTATTGGGTAGTGGCTCTGGCAGCCTTATCAACCATGTTAAGTACAACTATCACCGTTTTTGATGCATATCCCCGGGTATTGGTTCCTTCAACATATCACATTGCCGGAAATGATTCAGGTAGTGAGGGAACAAGATTATTCTGGGTATATAGTTTGATTTTGCTGGCAGGAACTGTTTTATTGCTTACCTTGTTGAAAAGCACCATGCGTTTTATGGTCGATCTGGCTACAACTATTTCATTTGTTACAGCTCCCATCTTTGCCATCCTCAACTACCTGACTGTTACCCACAAAAGCATGCCTGAAGAAGGAAAACCTCCTTTATGGCTTAAGATATACAGCTGGATAGGCATCATTTTCCTGTCCGCATTTAGTATTTATTACCTGATTTTTAAATTTTTTATGCAAAATTAACTTCATCTTCAGGTTAAATGGGAATAACTAATTCGGTTTATTTACCTGATGTTCAATGATATATGTTTGTTGTGAATATTTATTATGTGATGGCTTTTTAAATGTGTTATATTTACTTAGCCAAATGTGTTAATTCGCAAAAAAAAATTCGGCTATGAAAGTGACTGTTAAAAGAAAAGACACCAAATTTTACCCTGATATTACAAGGGTTATTACCCGGTATTTTATGCCAGGCATAGATCGAGCACCTTCCATTATTGAAAAAGTACTCAACCTTTCGGATGAAGAGGCATACAGGGCTTTGTCCCAGGTGTTGCGGGAATTCTCCGTCCGGCATCGAAACATAAGCAAAGTTTTTGAAAATCACTATGAAAAAGTCAAGCATTTCATCATTAAAATTGGGAAAAAACCCGAGGAAGTTTCTTTATATAAAAAACTATTGATTGGTTCATATTTTACACATGAATATTCTGTTGAATCAGCTGCCCTTTTTAATCCTTCAATCGTTGAGCATCCTGACCAGTCGTATCTGAAAGAAGGGCAAAAAAGGGTTATAATAAGTTTCAGGGCCACAGGTGAAGGACATGTGTCTTCCATTGTTTTCCGCCAGGGAATTATTGATGAAAATAATGATATAACGCTTTGTCCTGCTGGTAATCTGATTGAACAACCAGAAATTGCCAAGCGTCATGAATATGACAAAGAACTATTTAAAAGAAGAGCCATAGAAGATGGTCTGGATGTGCAAATCGTCAATGAGATACTTGACCAACTGGGCACCAGGTTTTATTATTATGAACTAAGGAATCTCATTGATGATTATATGAAAAATAATAAAATGACGCCTGTGAAGGAATCCGTGTTACACCATCTTCTTGCGCGTGCCGATACACAATATGAATTCACATTTTCGCTGGATACGGATATCAGTGAAAGGGTTATTTTTCCGTTTACACAAATGGAAAGCCGGGGTATTGAAGATGCGCGCTTTGTTCGTTTCATTGATGAAGATGGTGAAGTAACTTACTTTGCCACTTACACGGCTTATGACGGATTCAGCATTGCACCTCAGTTGTTAATGACCAAAGATTTTTATCATTTTGAGGTTAGTCCGATTCATGGTAAAGGAGCTATAAACAAAAATTTTGCTTTATTCCCACGCAAGATTAAAGGGCAATATGCCATGATTAATCGACTGGACGGTATTAACAATTATATCATGTATTCGGATAATTTAACATTGTGGAATAATGTTCAACTTTTACAGGAACCCAAATTTCCCTGGGAATTTATCCAGATTGGAAACTGCGGTTCTCCTATTGAAACAGAAGAAGGCTGGCTTTTGATTACACATGGTGTTGGACCTATGAGGAAATACTGTATCGGTGTTTCTTTACTGGATAAATATGACCCTTCCAAAGAAATCGGGAGGTTGAAGGAGCCTTTGATTATGCCTGAAGCCAATGAAAGGGAAGGATATGTTCCCAATGTAGTGTATTCCTGCGGTTCTATTGTCAACAATGGTGAGCTTGTAATTCCTTATGCAGTGAGTGATTATGCTTCTACTTTTGCTACTGTTAATTTACGCGATTTGTTAAAAGTTTTGAAAACACCTTACTGAGCATCCAGGATTTTACGGTAAACACGGATATAGTTTTCCACCATTCTATCGACTGAAAATTTTTCTTCTGCATACTGTCGGCAATAAGAAGGGTTTATTTGAGCCAGGTCTTTGAACCTTTCACAGGCCTCTTCCAGCGATTGTACTAGAAATCCTGTTTTTCCATCCTGAATCAACTCAGGCATAGAACCTTTTCGATATGCGATTACGGGTGTTCCGCAAAACATAGCTTCGGCCACGCTTAAACCAAAAGGTTCTTCAAAATGAATGGGATGTAAAAGAACCTTTGCATTACCAAGAACCCGGTCTCTATCGACAGGGCCCAGGTTGCCTACATATTTTATTTGTTCATTATCAATATAGGGTGCAACTTTTTCATTAAAATATTTCTGGTCCTGGATTAAACCGGCTATGATTAGCGGCATCTTCAATCTTCTGGCTATTTCAATGCAATCGTGTGTTCCTTTTTCGTAGTGAATCCGGCCGAAAAACAACAAATAATCCTCTTTCTGTTCTTTCAGTGTAAATTCTTCCGGCTTGATACCATTATAGACATTGGCTATATAAGATAATTCTGGTGACCTGTCGGAATAACTGATAGAAACATAATAAC
>CAYNBC010000210.1:0-4555 GCA_964395255.1 uncultured Sphingobacteriales bacterium
CCCCTTCCATGATTCTTTAAAAACTGAAAAATATCAGGCTACAGTAATTTCTTTACACAGATAAACATCCTGAATGGCATTCAGCAATTTAATCCCTTCGTCCATTGGTCTCTGAAATGCCTTACGACCGGAAATTAAACCCATGCCTCCGGCTCGTTTGTTGATAACTGCAGTTTCTACTGCCTCAGCCAGATCTGTAGCGCCTGAGGAAGCACCTCCAGAGTTTATCAAGCCTACACGCCCCATGTAGTTGTTGGCTACCTGATAACGGCATAAATCAATGGGATGGTCACTGCAAAGTTTTTCATACATCTCAGGTTTGGTTTTACCAAATCCAATTTTGGTAAATCCACCGTTGACAGTAGGTAATTTTTGTTTGATGATATCAGCCTGAATGGTAGCACCTATGTGGTTGGCCTGACCGGTAAGGTCAGCTGCTGTATGATAATCTACTCCGTCTTTTTTGAAGGCATTATTTCTGGTATAGCACCAGAGTACTGTAGCCATACCCATTTCGTGAGCAATTTCGAATGCTTCGGCTACTTCAATTAACTCCCTGTTAGACTCTTCAGCACCAAAATAAATAGTTGCTCCTACGGCTGTAGCTCCAAGATTCCAGGCTTCTTCAACCGTCCCGAACATAATCTGGTCGTATTTGTTGGGATAAGTCATCAATTCATTGTGATTGATTTTAACAATGAAAGGAATTTTGTGTGCATACTTTCTTGCCACAGCAGCAAAAACTCCAAAAGTTGTGGCTACAGCATTACATCCACCTTCAATGGCCAGCTTGATGATATTTTCAGGGTCAAAATAATCGGGATTTGGCCCAAACGAAGCACCAGCTGTGTGTTCGATACCCTGATCCACCGGTAATATGGACACATATCCTGTATTGGCCAGACGACCATGGCTATAGATGGCATGCAAACTTTTCAGGGTTTGAATGTTGCGATTTGATCCCATCCATACATCATCAATAAATGTAGGTGAAGGTAAATATAACCTTTCCTTGGGTATTTTAGGATTGTTAAAACCTAACAGATATTCGGCTTTTTCGCCTAAAAATTTTTCAATATCCTTGTATTCCATAATTATAATTTTTGGTTGGTTTTGCACAAAATTACGCATTTTTTTCATTTTCTCAGTTAACACTTCCCGGTTTAACAAGCTTTAACTTAATCGCTTTTTTGATATTTTTAAAACCCGGGAAACAGGAAGTGGCAGAATGGTTATTTTTGCTAACGATAACTAACAACATGGACGAGATTCTACACCAAATTCACCTCAAAACAGCTATTCCCCTCCCATCTGTTCGAAATGTTATTCAATTGCTGGAAGAAGGCTGTACTATTCCATTTATATGCCGCTACCGTAAGGAAAAAACCGGAGGATTGGATGAAGTTCAGGTATCTGAAATTTTAAAGTTATACCAGCTTTTTGAGAAATTAAAGAAAAGAAAAACCTATATTCTACAGGCTATTGAACAGAAAAATGCATTGACTGTTGAATTAAAAAATAAAATTGAACAATGCTGGGACGAAAGCGAGCTGGAAGATTTGTTTCTGCCTTATAAAGAGGGGAAAAAAACCCGGGCTGACAGGGCAAGGGAGGCCGGTCTCGAGCCCATGGCCAAAATAATTATGGCACAGAAAGCTGTAAATCTGATGGATATTGCTCAAAAATATACCTGTGAAGCTTATCCATCACCAGAAGATGTCATGGAAGGTGCCCTCGAAATTGTTGCCTCTTGGATTAATCAAAATCCTTCCTTTCGAAAAATGTTGAGAAAAATCTATGACAGGGAAGCAGTAATCACAGCTCGCATTATAAAAGGAAAAGAAGAGGAAGCCGATAAATACAGGGATTATTTTGACTTCAATTCTCATTTATTTCGTTGCCCCTCCTACCGTATTTTAGCCATTTTCAGGGCAGAAAGAGAAGGTTTTCTTAAAGTAAAAATTTCCGTTGAAAAGGACATACTTGTCAATGCAGGAAATAAATTTTTCCTTAAAAAAGACAATCCTGAGCCTCAATGGGTGCAGCAGTCAGTCAAACATGCTATACAAAAATTATTGATGCCTTCACTGGAAAATGAATACAGGAAAAAAATCAAAGAAAAAGCCGATGATGAAGCGATAAAAATCTTTTCGGGAAATTTGATGCAATTGCTCATGGAACCCCCACTGGGTCAAAAAAATGTTTTAGCCATTGACCCCGGCTTTCGAACCGGTTGTAAGGTGGTTTGCCTGAATAAAAATGGTGACTTGCTTCACAATCAGAATATTTATCCTTTTGGAGAAAACGGAAATCCAAAGCAGGCAGCCCGACAGATTAAAACACTCGTTAATCAGTTTAAAATTGAAGCCATTGCCCTGGGCGATGGGACAGCCAGCCGTGAAACCGAAAACCTTTTACGCTCAATTCATTTCGACAGGGATGTAAAAGCCTATGTAGTAAGCGAAGATGGAGCTTCCGTTTATTCTGTATCGGATCTGGCCCGTGAGGAATTCCCTTCCTATGATGTTACTGTCAGAGGTGCTGTTTCGATTGGTAGAAGGCTCATGGACCCATTGTCCGAGCTGGTTAAAATTGACCCAAAATCGCTTGGGGTTGGTCAATACCAGCATGATGTCGATTCCGTCAAATTAAAGCAAGCTCTTGATCAAACTACTGAAAGATGTGTTAATAGTGTAGGCATCAATGTAAATCTGGCCAGTAAATATGTCCTTAGGTATGTATCCGGTATCGGAGAAAGCCTGGCCGAAAATATTATTTCTTACCGCACTAAAAATGGAAGCTTCAAAAACAGGGAAGAACTAAAAAAAGTGCCACGAATGGGTGAAAAAGCTTTCCAGCAATGCGCAGGTTTTTTAAGAATTCCTGATGGTACAAACCCTCTCGACAACACCGGTATACACCCTGAAAGTTATTATGTCGTAGACAAAATGGCTCATCACTTTCAGATTTCAATAGACGAACTGATGAAAAATTCAGCCGTGCTTGACAGCATCAGGCTACAAGATTTTGCTGACGAAAACACAGGTATTGAAACTTTGAAAGACATTATCGAAGAACTGAAAAAACCGGGTCGCGACCCTAGAAAAGCATTTTCCTTTTTCCAGTTTGATAAAAATATACATTCTATTGAAGATGTAAAACCAGGCATGGTTCTTCCCGGTATAGTTACCAACATAACCGATTTTGGAGCTTTTGTTAATATTGGAATAAAAGAAAACGGCCTGCTCCACAAATCCAGAATGGCTGAAAAGTTTGTGCAACATCCTTCGGATATCGTTTACCTTCATCAACACTTAAAAGTTAAAGTTATTGATGTAGATATTAATCGAAAACGAATTGGATTAAGCTTGATTGATTTATGAAATATATTGACGAATTCAGACAGCGAGAAGATATACAGGTTCTGGTAAAAGCTATTCATCGCGAAGCAAAAAAAGAAGCTTCCTTTATGGAAGTGTGTGGTGGTCATACCATGTCAATTCATAAATTCGGCATACATTCATTATTACCTTCCCATATACATTTAATCAGTGGTCCGGGTTGCCCGGTATGTGTTACAGATATAAGATATATCGACAAAGCCATTGCCCTTGCCTCGATGCCGGATACTATTATTACTACATTTGGAGACCTTATCAGAGTACCGGGTTCGTATTCATCGCTGGAAAAAGAAAGAGCAAAAGGTGCCAGGGTTAAAATAGTTTATTCTGTGCTGGATGCTGTTAAAATAGCTATGGAAAACCCTTCCATGAAAGTAATATTTCTGGGTATAGGATTTGAAACTACAGCCCCCGGAGTAGCCATGGGAATTCTTCATGCATATCGAAATAAGATTAAGAATTTTTATGTTCTGTCGGCACATAAAGTAATGCCTCCTGCCATGGAAGCTCTGATTGAAGAAGGTATTCCCATATCAGGATATATTGCGCCCGGTCATGTAAGCACTATTACAGGAACATCCATTTATGAACCCCTGGTGAAAAAATATAAAGTTGCTCTTGTTATTTCTGGTTTTGAACCTGCAGACCTGTTGCATTCTATTTTGATGCTGGTAAAACAGGTAGAAAGCGGAAAACCCAGCGTTGAAATTCAGTACAAAAGAGCTGTTTCACCACAGGGCAACCCTGCTGCATTGAAAAACTTGGAAGAAGTATTTGAACTGGCGGATGATTACTGGAGAGGTCTGGGTGTTTTAAAAAATTCAGGTTTAAAGATTCGTAAAAAATATGCATCACACGATGCGGAATCCCTGATACAACAGGCTTCCTTGCCCGAACCCAGAGAATTCAAAGGATGTATTTGCGGGCAGGTTTTAAAGGGTTTAAAAACACCCTTTGATTGTCCCTTGTTTGCCAGCGTGTGTACACCTGAAAATCCTGTGGGAGCATGTATGGTTTCCTCCGAAGGAGCCTGTGCTGCCTTTTACAAATATTCAAGAGATTAATTTATGAAAAAGCATATTCAATTAGGACATGGTAGCGGTGGTAAACTCACCAGAGAACTGATTGAAAATATTTTTGCCCGGCATTTCAAA
>CAYNBC010000211.1:0-245 GCA_964395255.1 uncultured Sphingobacteriales bacterium
TCTTTTTTGTTTTATATTTTTCCCTTGTAATTTGCTTTAAAATTTAAAGATGAAGATTACAGGAAGAATTTTACTGGCAAGCATTGTGTTGATGAATTGTTTCGTAGTGAAGGCTCAGGAAATAGATTTTTATTCGCTAAGAACGAAAAAAACTTTTGACAGCCTGATGAATCTGGCTGAGAGTGGGCGACTACCTGTTTTCCTTGTCATTCATTCAGAACAATGCCATGTATGCCAGGAGTTAA
>CAYNBC010000211.1:255-4538 GCA_964395255.1 uncultured Sphingobacteriales bacterium
ACACACAGCTGGTTCGAATTCTTAACCAGCATTTTATAAATATAAGCGCTCCCCTGGAAACAGAAGAAGCTGCAGAGCTTGTAAATCGTTTTCAAGTTGTGAATGTACCTACCATGATTTTTCTGAATGAAAAATCTTCAGTTCTGGAACTGTTAAGGGGATTACTTCCTGCTGAAGAACTGATAAAAATAGCCCGGAGAATTTCGGAATATCAAAGGATAAAGAATCTACTTCAGGATAAATGTAATCAGGCATGTTCTACTGTGGATTCCATTCGCCTTATTAATGTTTTAACTGCCCTGAAACTTTACAGATCAGCTTATGAGATGGCCTATTCCTATTTTATCAAAAGAGAAGGGAAGATCTCGTCTGAGCTGGAATGGGAAATGGTTTCGGCAGTATTTATGGAACCGGATAGTCTTGTCATGTATGCATGGTTACCTTCTATAAACTTGTTAAGTAATAAGTTTGGAGAAGATAATGTAAAAGATTGGTTGACAAGAATGTTTGAATACAATTTCCAGCAATCCGTTCTGGAGCTGAATACATCACGGCTTCATTTTGCCCTGCAACTTCTTGACCTCCTGTCGGCAGATAAAAGTCCTGCCTTTACGGAGAGAATGAAAGTTTATTACCAGATGAAATATTATGAAAAAACCTCCAACTGGAATCGCTACTTCGAAACAGGATTTGAATCCCTCAATCTTGCTCAAGCACTCAATAAAAAGGAAAGTAGTGTTAAATCATTAAGTCAGCTGGCTTTGATTCAGTTTCGTCTCGAAATGTACCATAAGGCCATGGAAAACATTCAAATAGCTATTAACAGATGTGGTGATTGTCAGTCCAAAAATCAATTACTCTACTGGCAGAGAATGATTGAAAAAAAGATGACCAGCGATAAAAAAAATAAAAGCAGGTAACTTTGTTGTTATAAAAAATGCGATTAATCACTGTCATACTAATTTTTTTCCTGCTTGTATCTGATGCAATAGCTCAGAGTTCTATGACAATTAACGGTAAAAATCATTCAGATTGCCGTACTGCTTTGCCCGTCAATCCCATGGACACCTTAATCTGCCTGTACAGCCCACCAGACTATGGCGCTATCCTTGAATTTAACGGTAATTCTCTGGAGGATTCCTTCTATTTTGAAGAAGAGCATCATTCTATCTGGTACAAATTCAGGATTCCATATACCGGAAATCTGGTTTTTGATATTATTCCTTTTTCTCAGGAGGATGACTATGATTTTCTTCTATACCGCTATCAACCAGGGAAATTTTGTTCACTTGTCAAAAGCAAGAGCATCAAACCCATACGAACAAATATTTCAAGAAATGATTTAAGCATTCAATCACGCACCGGATTATCACTTCAGGCCAGGGTAAACTTTAAAAATGCAGGACCGGGACCTTCTTATTCAAGAGCTGTAAAGGTGAAAGAAGGAGAAATTTATTACCTTGTACTCGACAATGTTTATGACAATGGAAAAGGCCATAAGCTGATATTTCGATTTTTGACAGATGATGGCCGTTCTGCTGTAGTGTATAAAATTACCGGCAAAATCACCAACGAAAAAGGCGATGTTCCAGAAGGCCTTGAAGTGGTCATGGAAGACCCCAAAACAGGCATTGAAGTAGCCCGCGCAGAAGTCGACCCTAATACCGGAAAATATCGTTTTGTGCTTCCAGCCAATTTCAATCCCAATAAAGAGTACAGAATCAGTGCCTATGCCGACTATCATTTCTTTACCGACAAAGAAGTGATTCCTGCCGATCAAACAAATGTAGAACCCCTTATACTTCAAAGGCTGGCCAGAGGTAAAAGTTTTAAAATCACCAATATCAATTTCTTTCCCGATTCTCCCATGTATTTGCCGGAATGTGAACCTGTTCTGAAAAGGCTTACCAGAGTTATGCAGAACAATCCGAAAATGAAAATACAGATTGAAGGTCATATCAATGGATGTACCGGTGACCCTGAAGGCAGACAATTGCTATCCGAAGCCAGAGCACGAACAGTTTATGATTATCTGGTCAGAAATGGCATTGAACCCGAGCGCATGACAACAATAGGATACGGCTGCAGGAAAATGATTTATCCCAACCCTCAAAATGAAGAAGAAAAAAAGTTGAATAGAAGAGTAGAAATTTTAATTTTGTCATATTGACCATGAAAACAGAAGAAAAATATATCACCCTGAAAACATCCCAGAATATATTCGAAGCATATTTTCTGCGCGATTATCTTACAGCTGCTGGCATTAAAGCCCGCGTCAGGGGAGAAGAAACCGTTATGAATAATGCTTTTTATACCGACAATCTGGGCGGAGTGGAAATACTTATTCCGGAAAACCATCTGCACGAAGCTATTCAGCTACTTCACTATCTCGAAACTTCCGAAAAAAACTAGGTTTACATTTCTATCGGATTCCAGACTTTGATTTTATCATTGATATTCAAACCTTCCAGAACTTCTACAAAAATTCCATCTGAAAGGCCTGTTTTGATATATCTTTTTTCAAAAACCTGGGGCTGAGTTTCCACTTCGACAAAAGGTTTGTCACCATCAAACTGCAGAAGTTTTTCATTTATCGCCAGAACACTGTCGCGTTTATCGAGAACTATATCGGCAGTAGCACTGTAGCCTGCCCGAATAAATACATCTTTTTGCTGGTTGAGGGAAGCGCGTATCGGAAATTGAACGGCTCCATTTTCTTCAACTCCTTTGGGCGAAATGTACTCCAGTGTTGCATTGAAATGGCGGTCTTCAATGGCACCTATCCTGAGTATCAGATTCATACCCGGAGTTAGCTTTCCTACTTCGGATTCATCAATTTTTCCTTCAAAAATCATATCATTCATATTCGCCACAATGGCTATGGTAGTTCCGGCATTGAAGTTATTTGTTTCTATAACGGAGTTACCTTCTTCTACAGGTACATCGAGTACCATGCCTGTTATGGTTGATTTGACCAGCGTATTGGTGCCGCTTTTGTTCGATTTGCTAATACCCTCCTTGATTAACTGTAAATTGTTTTCGGCTGCTTCGAGTTCTTCCCGGGCCTGTTCATAATTGGCTTTATATTGAAGATACTGGCTTTCCGAAATTACATGTTTTTCAAACAATTGTTTTTGTTTTTCAAAATCTTTGCGTGCAATATCCAGATTTATTCTGGCTTTTTTTACACGGCTTTCTGCGTTGTTCAGATTAATCATGTTGGGAATAACCTTAACTCTTGCAATTACATCGTCTTTTTCGACATAATCACCCGGCTGAACATATAATTTTTCAATGATACCGCTTATCTGGGGTTTGATTTCTATTTCTTTTCTGGGTTTGACCGTTCCGGTAGCCACAGTTTTACGAACAATATTGGTAATCACAGGTGATTCGGTCTGATAAACCACCGGGGGTTTCTGTGATTTTTTCCATAGAAAATAAAATGTGTAAAGCAATATTCCTATGCCCAATACAACCAAGCTCCATTTGATAAATTTTCTCATTTTTTTCACTTTAAAGTTCTCGAATCGCTTCAATAGGTTTAATTTCAACTGCTTTTCTGGCCGGAATTATTCCCGCCAGCAAACCAAAGAAAATCAGAATGCCCAGTGCTTTGAAAATAACCTCCAGATTAACTTCCGGGTTTTTGAAAAACATGGTTTGAACCTGAAGGTTTTCCAGTAATGTATTCAAAACATCAATAACAAACACACCAGCTACCAGGCCTGTGTATCCAGCAAGAGCTGTAAGAAATACCGATTCAACAATTATCTGATTAATAATCATGTAGGGAGTGGCTCCGATAGCTCTTCGAATACCGATTTCTCTCGTTCTTTCTTTGACAATGACAAGCATAATATTGCTGACCCCGATAACACCAGCCAGGAGGGTACCTATTCCGACAAGCCAGACAAGCATATTGATTCCTTTAAACAAATTCTGCATTTTTTGAAATTCTTTCTGCATATTAAATGACCCAAAAGCATGTTCATCGTCAGGGTGAATATCATGCCTGCGGGCCAGGAGCTTCCTGACTTTATCTTCCACTACCGAAACAGGTATGTTTTCTTTAGAAGTAAGTGCTATCCAGCCCACTATGTTGCCGTAGTTAAAGGCTTGCTGAAAGGTTGTGAATGGCACAAATATGGTCTGAAGTTCACGTTCGGCTCGTTCGGATGATCGCGATGTAAATACACCGACAACCTTATAATAAACCCCGGAAATTTGGATATATTGACCCAGCGGATTTTCCATTTCCGGAAAAAGCACTTCTTTAACTC
>CAYNBC010000212.1:0-2015 GCA_964395255.1 uncultured Sphingobacteriales bacterium
AGGTAGATAAGCAATTTGTACAAAGGTGTTTTTCCCCTTCCAGCAAAATCTGGTTACAGGCAACACAACAATCGGGATAAAATACATCAGAAAAAATTTTAATGAGTGTGTGAGGCTTCAGCACTTGTTGCCAGTTTTCAATAAAAATAAGTATTTAACCATGAATAAACAAATTTCGTATATAGGTCAGGGCTTATTTAATTTGAAATAGCAAAGCTTTTATGTTTCAATAATTTTATGAATTATTTAAGGCTTTTAGAAAGTGTAAATCCAAAAGTAGAACCAACACCCACAGTACTGCGCACATGAATAATCTGGTCATGTGCTTCAATAATATGCTTGGCAATAGCCAATCCCAGCCCGCTACCACCGTTTTCTCTACTTCTGGCTGGGTCAATACGGTAAAATCGTTCGAATAACCTGTCCAGATGTTCCCTGGCAATTCCAGGCCCGTTGTCAGTTACTTCAACAAGGATTTTGTCTTCCATATCATAAAATCCAATTTGAACATGGCATCCTTTATAACTGTAATTAATGGCATTTTCAATAAGGTTGGATAAAACCTGCCTTATTCGGTTTTTATCGGCATTAACCTGGAAATCTTTATCTGCTCCTTTTTTAAAATCCAGTTTTATATTCTTTTGACTGGCTTTCTCATTAAAATAACTTATAACTTCTCTGGTAAGGTCGTAAATACTAAAATCTTCTTTTTGTAAAGTAATCTGTCCGTTTTCGATAGCAGAAATATCAGAAAGGTCCTTTATTATGGCAGACAGTCTTTCTGTGTTATTTAAAGCTTTTTTTAGATAAGTCAAATTTACATTCGGGTCGTTTATTCCTCCGTCAATTAATGTCTCGAGCAAACCGTAAAGGTTGTTTAAGGGTGTTTTTAGTTCGTGAGAGACATTGCCCAGAAACTCCTTTCTAAATTTCTCCATTCTTTTCATCTGCTCAATCTCATTCTTTCTTTTTACGATCCAACGATATACTTCTTTTTCCACCTCCTGAATTGCATCATTCTCAGGGTTTAAATGAATGGATTTGTTTTTAACCGGGGATTTCAGGCTATAAATAATTTTATAAATGGGTTTTATTCTTCGATACACAAAACGAAGGATAGCAAATTCGCCTATGACAAGTGTAAAAACAAAGGATAAAAAAGAAGCAAGAAATGCTGAACCCAGAGTTGTTTGAGGCCATGAAGAAACGGACATGCTAAGAAAAAAAAGAAAAATAAAGAGAGAAACGGCAAAAGCTATAAAAATTGAAACCTGACGAGGAGTAGCATTTTTAAACATAAAATAAGTTTAATTTATTTTTAATCCATATCCAATTCCCTTAAAAGTTTTTATCATGCTGTTACCGATTTTTTCACGGAGTTTCCGGATATGCACATCCAGCGTTCTATCGGTCACTATTACATCATCACCCCAGACCTTTTGAAATATTTCATCTCTGGTAAAAATTTTCCCCGGGCGGGATGCAAGAAGACACAAAATTTCAAAATCTTTTCTTGGTAAATCTATTTCTTTACCGTTCAGTAAAACATTCTTTTTTTCATGGTCTATGGTAAGCTGTCCTGTAACAATAGTTTTTTTTTCTTTTTTTTCTTCAGCACGATTATATCTTGAAAGTATGGCTTTAATCCTTGCTTTTAATACTCGCGGTCTGATAGGTTTATTGATAAAATCATCGGCACCGGCCTCAAAACTTGCTATTTCGGAATAATCTTCATTTCTGGCTGTTAAAAAGATAATGATACTTCTGTCAAATTGGGGATTTTCCCGTAACCTTCTGCATACTTCAATGCCATCCATTCCGGGCATCATAATGTCCAGTAGAATGATATCCGGCTTAAAACTGAATGCCACCTCTATGGCAGTGGTACCATCCCGTGCAGTTTTAACTTGGTATCCCTCATTAACTAAATTATATTTTAAAAAATCAACAACATCCAGTTCATCATCCACTACAAGTATTTTGAATTTTTCTGTTTCCATGGTTAACTATTAAGC
>CAYNBC010000212.1:2025-4509 GCA_964395255.1 uncultured Sphingobacteriales bacterium
TGATTGCAAAATAAAATATTGTTTAAGTTATGATAAATTTTTTAATCTCAAACAGATAAGATTTAACATAAACTTAAGGTTAGCTTAACAATCCTTTTACCTTCTCCGGATAGTTTTGCCATGAATTTATTAATGAAAGAAAATCGCAGGTATGAAAACAAAGAATGTTAAATGGAAGTTATACTTAGTTAGTACAGTTGGTTTGATAATTTTATCCGTTTTTAATAGCCATCTTCAGGCACAGGATAAATTGTATTTTAATTCATTATGGAATAACGGATATAAAATTGAATCAAATGATAAAAGTTTCAAGCTAAAATTTGGCGGAAGAATCATGTGGGATAATGCTGTTATCCTTCAGGATGATTCCCTCGATAATTATTTTGCCGCTTCAAAATGGGGCTCGGAGTTCAGGAGATTAAGGTTTTTTAATTCCGGTACCATTTATCAGAATATTAAATACAAGTTACAATTGGATTTTGCTGGCAGTAAAATCAGTCTTAAAGATGTATATATTGAGCTGAAAGAGATTCCCTTGATACATCACCTTCGAATGGGACATTTCAAGGTACCCTTTCGGCTTGAAGCCCTGACAAGCAGTAAATACATTACTTTCATGGAGAGGTCCCTTATTATTGATTTTTTACCCGAGCGTAACTCCGGAATAATGATGTACAGGGACTTTGCTCAAAAAAGATTAAGCGGGCAATTCGGAGTTTTTTTTACCAATGACAATGCTGGCAAGTTCAACAACAATAGCGCTTACCAATGGGCTGCAAGGGTCAGCGGTTTGCCTGTTTTTAACGAAGAAAAAAGCACTTTACTACATGTGGGTGCAGGATTTGTTATGAAGTATCCTCAAACAACAATTTTTGCTGTTGTCCACAAGCCCGAATCTCATCTGGCACCTCTTTATATTTCCACACCCGCAATGTCAAATTTACATTCAGTGCAATTATTAAATCTGGAATCTGCCTGGGTATGGAAAAATTTTTCCTTGCAAGCTGAATTTTTAAATACACATGTTAAAGCAAATGCGGATACAAATATGGGTTTAACTTCTTATTATGCTCAGGTGAGTTACTTTATTAC
The DNA here is from genome assembly GCA_964395255.1 of uncultured Sphingobacteriales bacterium. Lineage (GTDB taxonomy): Bacteria > Bacteroidota > Bacteroidia > CAILMK01 > JAAYUY01 > CAYNBC01. The sequence goes on from CAYNBC010000212.1 coordinate 3,118, forward strand.
TGGTGAAAGCCGCAAATACAAAGGAAGTTATGAAGGTTTTGACAGAATAAAACCCCATAAAAATTTCGGTAATGGAGGGGCTGGAGCATGGGAGTTGGCTCTTCGTTTTTCTCAATCAGATTTAACAAATGATTTTATTAGTGGTGGAATTTTGCAAGATATTACGCTGGGCGTAAACTGGTATCTTAACCCATCCACCCGTATGATGTTGAATTATGTTCATTCCTATGTTAAAAACATGGGGAAGGCGAATATTATTCAAATGAGATGGCAAATTGATTTTTAATGTTTTAATTATTAAATAGTACGATTATGAAAAGAATCTGGATGTTCATGTTTGTGTTGTCTTTAGCAACCTTGATACTTTCCTGCAACTCATCACAAAACAAAAATGAGGAAAGTATAAAAAGTAAAACCCTTTCAGGTGATATTAAAATTGATGGATCAAGTACTGTATACCCAATTACTGAAGCTGTTGCAGAAGAGTTCAGAATACTTTATCCAGAAGTAAGAGTGAGCGTTGGTATTTCCGGAACTGGAGGAGGTTTTAAAAAGTTTTATAGAGGTGAAACCGATATTTCAGACGCTTCCCGTAAAATAAAAGAGTCTGAGGTCGAAGCCTGTAAAAAAAATGGTATTTCTTATGAAGAATTTAAGGTAGGCATAGATGGGATGGCTGTTGTAGTAAATCCAGAAAATGACTGGGTGGATTACTTTACCGTTGAAGAATTAAAAAAAATCTGGGAACCCGATGCACAGGGAACTATTACAAAATGGAATCAGATTCGTCCCGAATGGCCTGATGAGGAACTTCATCTTTATGGTCCGGGGGTAGCTTCTGGAACTTATGATTATTTTACCGAAGTAGTAGTAGGAGAAAGTGGTCACAGCCGTGGTGACTATACTGCCAGTGAAGATGATAATGTTCTGGTTCAGGGAATAGCTGGTGATAAATATGCCCTTGGATTTTTTGGTCTTGCTTATTATATGGAAAATCAGGATAAACTTAAAATAGTACCTGTGGATAATGGCCAGGGACCGGTTATCCCTGACTTCGAAACAGTGAAAAATGGTACATATTCCCCACTTTCACGTCCCCTCTTTATTTATGTTAATATTAAGAGTTTGGAAAAACCTGAAGTCCGGGAATTTGTAAAGTTTTATTTAACGAATGCAGGCAAGTTGGTTTCAGATGTAGGATATATCTCCCTTCCTGATGATGAGTATAAAATGCAATTAAACAGAATTGAAAAAATAATTTCCTCCGTAACTGATATGGGTAAAGCAATGCATTAATGAGCTTGTTCAAAAAAAATAAAAAAATATCAGAAATGCTGATTGAAAGTTTTCTTTCAATCAGCGCTTTTATTACTGTATTGATAACTCTTGGAA
>CAYNBC010000213.1:0-4504 GCA_964395255.1 uncultured Sphingobacteriales bacterium
GTGTAATGCTGGTTATCTAAATTCCAGAAAAATCTTGTAGAAGCTGAAGTTATGGTTATACCTCTTTCCTGCTCCTGCACCATCCAGTCCATGGTAGCAGTACCCTCATGAACCTCGCCTATTTTATAATTGATGCCTGAATAATAAAGAATCCTTTCGGTGGTAGTTGTTTTACCCGCATCAATATGAGCCATTATGCCCATATTTCGGGTTAACTCCAACTGCCTATGTCCAGGATTCTTTGCCATGAAAAATTAAACTTTAAAATGTGAAAAGGCTTTATTGGCTTCAGCCATGCGGTGTGTATCTTCTTTCTTCTTTACTGCACCGCCCTCATTGTTATAAGCAGCCATAATTTCAGCAGCCAGCTTTTCGGCCATGCTTCTACCCGACCTTTTTTTGGCAAACATAATCAGCCATTTCATCCCAAGACTGAGCTTCCTTGAAGGTGTTATTTCAGTGGGAATCTGAAAAGTGGCACCACCTATTCTTCGACTTTTTACCTCAACAACAGGTGTACAATTTTCAAGTGCTGTTTTCCAGATTTCCAGCTCGTTTTGCTCAGGATTTTTCTGTTTAATAATATCCAGTGCCTGATAAACAATTTTAAGAGCAATACTTTTTTTCCCTTCACGCATTACATTGTTGACAAATTTTGCCAGTAAAACATCATTGTAACGTGGATCGGGATTTACTTCATGTCTTTTAGGCTGCCTTTTTCTCATTTGTTACTTTTTTGGTTTTTTAGTACCGTATTTTGAACGACCTTGTTTACGGCCTTCTACCCCAAGAGTATCAAGGGCACCACGAATTATATGATAACGGACACCGGGCAGGTCTTTAACCCTTCCTCCACGGATTAAAACAATGGAGTGTTCCTGCAGGTTGTGGCCTTCACCGGGTATATACACATTCACTTCTTTGCCGTTGGTTAACCTCACACGAGCCACTTTTCTCATGGCTGAGTTAGGTTTTTTGGGAGTTGCTGTATAAACCCTTGTACAAACCCCTCTTTTTTGAGGACATGAGTCCAATGCCGGTGCTTTTTTCTTTTTAGCTATTTTTTTTCTGCCTTTTCTTACTAATTGCTGTATTGTTGGCATATTTTTTAAATTAATTCATTTTTTAGAGCCGCAAAGTTAAAATTCTTTTTTTAATAATTGCCAGCTCTACCTAAAAAAAATTATTTAAAGCTCAGGCTTCCGGAGCAGGTCCGCCAAAATTCATAGGAAATCCTTCAAATCTGTCAGCGCTTTTTATTTCACCGTGTACCCTTTCGTATTTAGCAATATTATCTTCAAGGGCTTTCAGTAATCGTTTGGCATGTTCGGGGGTAATAATAATCCGGGACATCACCCTGGCCCGGGGAACTCCTGGCATAACACGGATAAAATCAATTACAAATTCAGCATGTGAATGAGTTATTACTGCCAGATTTGAATAAATACCATCTGCTTTGTCTTCAGGAATTTCAATATTCAATTGATTTTCCCTGGGTTTATTTTCGTCCATGGCTTATCTATTTATCATTCCTTCGACCCCATTGCTTTTTCTTTCAGCTCTTCCAGTTCTTTTTTAGAACCAACCCGCAGGTTATCATATTCACGCAATCCAGTTCCTGCTGGAATTTTATGTCCTACAATAACATTTTCCTTAATACCCTGCATATAGTCTATTTTGGCAGAAATAGCTGCTTCATTCAATACTTTTGTAGTTTCCTGGAACGAAGCTGCTGAAAGGAAGCTATAAGTACCCAGACTTGCGCGTGTAATACCCTGTAACAAAGGACTTACAGTTGCTGGAATGGCATCTCTTGCTTCTACAAGCTTTTTATCTTTTCTTTTCAGTTTGGAATTTTCTTCCCTTAGCTGCCTTGCTGAAATAATCTGTCCTTTTTTGAGTATTGCGGAATCTCCTTCGTCTACAACAACCTTTTTATCATAAATCCAGTTGTTTTCCCTGAATACTTCAAACTTGTCAACTGCTGAGCCTTCCAGGAAGCGGGTGTCTCCCGGATTCTCAATAGTAACCTTCTGCATCATCTGCCGTACAATAACTTCAATATGTTTGTCATTGATTTTTACACCCTGTAATCTGTAAACTTCCTGAATACCATTTAAAATGTATTGCTGAACGGCATAAGGGCCTTTAATCTTAAGAATATCAGCAGGTGTAATGGCTCCATCTGAAAGCGGGCTTCCTGCTTTGACATAATCATTTTCCTGAACCAGTATATGACGGCTGAGTGGAATAAGGTATTTTTTCACATCACCCTGTTTGGAAGTAATGATGATTTCTCTGTTTCCTCGCTTAATACCACCAAAGGAAACCACACCGTCAATTTCAGAAATGACAGCCGGGTTGGACGGGTTACGGGCTTCAAACAGCTCAGTAACTCTGGGCAGACCTCCTGTAATATCTCTGGTTCTTGTTGTCATCCTGGGGATTTTAATCAGGATATCACCTTTATTTACTTTTTCCCCGTCATTTATCATGATATGACCACCTACAGGTGCATTGTAATCTCTGATTTCATTTCCTTTTTCATCCTGGATTATTAAAGTAGGTATTTTGGTTTTATCCTTGGACTCTATAACAACTTTTTCTTTGTGTCCCGTCAATTCATCAGCTTCTTCCCGGTAAGTAACACCTTCAATGATGTTTTTATGTTTTACGGTCCCCTCATATTCGGATATTATCAATGCATTATAGGGGTCCCATGTACAAATTAGATCACCTTTTTTTACTTTTTGACCATCTTTCACATAGAGGGTAGCGCCATAAGGAATGTTGTGGGCATAGATAATGGTGTCAAGTTTTCTGTCGTATATCCTGATTTCACCTGAACGGCTTACAACAATGGTTTTAGCACCTTCGTCAGTTTTGGACTCAACAAGTCGTATTCCACTAAATTGAAGCTCACCTTCCATTTTTGCGTTAATCTGGCTTTCGGCTTCAATTTTGGAGGCTGTACCTCCCACATGGAATGTTCTCAAAGTAAGCTGTGTACCGGGCTCACCAATCGACTGGGCAGCTATAACCCCCACAGCCTCACCTTTTTGAACCATTTTACCAGTAGCCAGGTTACGACCGTAACATTTTTCGCAAACACCATTTTCTGTTTCACAGGTTAATACCGACCTGATTTCTACACTTTCGATAGGACTTTCTTCAATAATCTTTGCAATTTCCTCTGTAATTTCTTCACCAGCTTTACAAATCAGCTCATGGGTGATGGGATGATAGATATCGTGAAGTGCAGTACGACCCAGAATCCTTTCATATAAAGATTCAACAATTTCCTCATTATCTTTCAAGGCTGAGATAATAAGTCCTCTTAATGTACCACAGTCTTCTTCCCGGACAACAACATCCTGGGCAACGTCATGCAGTCTTCTTGTAAGATAACCAGCGTCAGCAGTTTTAAGAGCTGTGTCAGCCAGACCTTTCCGTGCACCGTGAGTAGATATAAAATACTCAATCACAGAAAGACCCTCTTTAAAATTAGCTATAATCGGGTTTTCAATAATTTCACCGGCTCCTCCACCGATACTTTTTCTGGGCTTGGCCATCAATCCTCTCATTCCTCCAAGCTGACGAATCTGCTCTTTTGACCCTCGAGCACCACTATCCAGCATCATAAAGATAGGATTGAATCCCTGATCATCCTGAGCCAGATGTGAAAGCAGATAACGGGTTACCTGATTGGTAATCCTTGTCCAGATATCAATAACCTGGTTGTATCTTTCATTATTTGTAATGAAACCATTAAGATAGTTTTCCGTGATTTCATCTACCTCTTGTTGGGCTTGCTGGATTAATTCTTCTTTTTCTTTTGGAATAGGAATATTGGAAATGTTAAATGACAGACCTCCGATAAAGGAATAATGAAATCCTATATCCTTTATATCATCCAGGAATTTCGCGGTAATGACATGGCCACATTTACGATATACATTACCAATGATATCGCGAAGGGATTTTTTAGTCAACACTTGATTGATAAAACCAATTTCTTCAGGTACATACTGGTTAAAAATCACACGGCCTACTGTAGTCTCAATGATTTCATACTTAACCTGACCCTGATCGTCTTTTGTCTTTAAACGTAGTTTGATGATGGAATGAAGGTCTACTTTATTGTTATCAAAAGCAATTAAAACTTCCTCTGGTGAATAGAATATATGACCTTCACCGCGCATTTTATTATCAGGTGTGGACTTGCGTGCTTTGGTCAAATAATAAAGACCCAATACCATATCCTGGGAGGGTACTACAATAGGTGAACCATTAGCAGGAGTTAGTATGTTGTGAGAGGAAAGCATCAATACCTGAGCTTCAAGGATAGCACCATGGCTTAGGGGAACATGGATAGCCATCTGGTCACCATCAAAGTCTGCGTTAAATCCGGTACATACCAGCGGGTGCAGCTGAATTGCTTTACCTTCGACCAATCGTGGCTGGAACGCCTGAATACCAAGACGGTGCAATGTAGGAGCACGGT
>CAYNBC010000214.1:0-4490 GCA_964395255.1 uncultured Sphingobacteriales bacterium
CAATAAGTTTATTACCAATTTAATTAAAATTGTACATAATAAATGAAATTAAGAAAAACTTATGGCCGATAAGTTAAACATAGAAATACTATTTACTCCTTTGAAAGTAGGGCGGTTGAATTTACCGAACAGAATAGCTATGGCTCCCCTGACGAGGAAGAGAGCCACTCGTGAAATGATTCCCACTGATATAATGGTAACCTACTATGAGCAAAGGGCAGAGGCTGGTTTAATTATAACAGAAGCCACCAACATAAATCCTATGGCCCTGGGCTATACTTTTACACCCGGGATATTTACCAGAGAGCAGGTCAAAGCATGGGCTAAGATTACGGATGCTGTGCATAAAAAAGGTGGATTTATCTATTGCCAGTTGTGGCATGTGGGACGCCATTCACATCCTGAATTACTGGATGGAAAAATGCCTCTTGCACCCAGTGCTGTCAGGGAGCAAGGACATGTTACAACATATACCGGCAGAAAAAATACAGTTGTTCCAAAGGCAATGACATTAAAAGAAATCAAAGACACAATAAACGATTTTGGCAAAGCAGCCAGAAATGCTATCAGTGCAGGATTTGATGGAGTTGAAATCCATGGTGCCAATGGTTATCTCATTGACCAGTTTATTCAAAGCTCAACCAATAGAAGAAATGATGAATACGGAGGCGAAGTGAAAAACAGAATAAGGTTTGCTCTTGAGGTAGTGGAAAAGGTTGCTCATGAAATAGGATCTGATAGAACGGCAATCCGTCTTTCTCCTTCAGGAACCAAACTGGATATGTATGACGAAAACCCGAAAGAAACATTCGGAACACTTATAACAAAACTTAATGATTACAATTTATCCTATTTACATCTGCTCGAACCATGGTTTGATGTTTCGGATAAGCCTCATTATCCAAAACAGGTAGCTGCCTTTTTCAGACCTTATTACAAAGGAATTCTTATGGCCAATAATGGTTTTACAGCCATTACAGCAGCGGATGCCATCCAAAAAGGTATTGCAGATATGGTTTCATTTGGAAAGTTGTTTATATCCAATCCTGATCTGATAACCCGTTTTAAATTGGGAGCTCCCTTGAATCCCTGGAATGAAAAATATTTTTACTCAGGGGGCGAAAAAGGATATATTGATTATCCGTTTTACCAGATTCCAAAAACTAATAATAAGTAGGGTAAAACTTCCTGAGAATAAAATTTCTCGCCTTGTAAAAAATCATTCTCAGCACGGCCCAAATACCGCAGTGTTTGAGTGCCAGTAAAACTTTACGAATATTCAATTCTCCGGGAGAAAGATTGGCTCCAACGATAATTCTGGCGAGGAGAAGGGAATAATATTTTCCCAGAGGCTTCCTGAGTGTTTGATAAGTCTTAAATGATTTTTCGTTAAGAAAATCTTTGTTTTTATTGATGCTGCTTAAATTCCCTGTATTTCTGTAAATTCTAACAAGAGGTCTGTCAATGTAATATAAAGGTCCAGCTTTTTTATGTAACATGTACATGAAAATATTTTCTTCTGCAACTTGCAAATCCGGTATAAATCGGAGTTCCGGAGCTGATGATTTTTTATAAATCAATGAGCTGATTTGCCCACCCAGGGAGCCTCCACGGTAGAAATCAACATCTTTGATAAATTTTCGCTTTTTAGGAAAGCTGATTTTTTCCGCGTTATTAAAAACATTAATTGCAGCAGTGATACATGCATGGTACCCCTCTTCCAGAACCTGAACCTGGACATTTAATTTTTCCGTCAGCCATTCATCATCGTCATCCAGAAAAGCAATCCACTCACCATTGGCGTGGTTTAATCCCATGTTCCGGGCAAATGCAGGACCACAGTGTCCGGGCGTTTCAAGAATGGTTAATTGAGAAGCTTGAAGTGAAAGTAAATTCTCTCTGGTATTTTTCCTGAAATGATTATCCGGGAAATTATCATCCACAACGATAATTTCAAGATTATGATAATCTGTATTTAAAACACTCTGTACAGCACGCACAACCAGTTCAGGGCGTTGATAGGTAGGTATGATAACGGAAACAGTTTTCATAAGATGCCTTTTTTGCCCATCCATTTTCCTGTAAAGTAAGAGATTTTTTTCAAGTTTTCATAAATATACTGCTGTGGATGATGGTATTTTCGAAAGTCAAAAAGTGACGAGAACAATGCCTTTATAAATATGGATGAAGTAATTGTTTCTTCTTGCGTAATAGTTTTGTATAGTTTCTGAATTTTTCCGGCAGCTTTTCCTGAAATAAAACTTCGTTTTAACCGGTAAGATATTTTTGTTTTTCTTTCTGTAATCCAGTGATAAACAATCATACAGGGATTATAAAGGATTTTGAAATCCGGATTGGTGGCTCTTATCCTTTCAAATAATTCAGGTTCTTCACCTGTGATTAATTTGTTTCCTATAAAGCCAAAATTTTCATTAAAGAATCCAGATTTTTCAAACAAGGCCTTTTTTAAAGCCATATTGGAACCAAAAGGTGAATGACCGGGGGGATAATATTTCTGATTTTCACTTAATTGATAAATTTCATATTCTTCTTTAAACCAATTCGGTTTAGGGGATTTGAAAACAGGAAAAAGAGGACCTCCTACAGCTTGAATGCCAGGATTTTCTGCAAATGATTTTCTAATCTGAAAAATCCAGTCTTCATGAGCGTAAGCATCTGCATCAATAAATGCACAAATGTGAGCTTTACTTTCTTTAATTCCACGGTTTCTGGCTGCGCTAACACCCTGATTGTTTTCCCTGATTATTATGATGTGAAGCTCGGAATAATGGCTGATTGTACTTTTAACAATTTCTCCTATAGGGCCTGGAGAGTTGTTGTCCACCAAAATAACCTTGAAGTTTTTATCTGTTTGCTTTCCAAGAGCTTCCAGGTTTTTATCCAGAAACTCCCAATGATTAAAAACCGGAATAATAACATCTATGGTGGAGGGGTTGGCCATAATCACAAAGATAATTTCAATTTGACGAGTAAATAAGTATCAGGAATAAAAATATATTTGTGAACAATACTGAAATGTATACGATGAATTATCTGGGGGAATTGGCTGCTTTGTTAACTGCGGTTTTCTGGACTGTAACGGCACTGGCATTTGAGGCAGCCACAAAGCGGGTTGGTACTTATGCTGTTAATATTTTACGCCTTTTGATGGCTTTTGTTTTTCTGGGGTTGTTAAACTGGATTAGAAGAGGGAGTTTTCTTCCCTTAGATGCCAGTCAGGATGCGTGGCTCTGGTTGAGCTTATCAGGGCTCATAGGCTTTGTTCTTGGTGATCTGTTTTTATTTGCCTCTTATCCGCTAATTACTTCCCGGGTTGCCATGCTGATTATGACCCTGGTTCCTCCTCTAACAGCAATAATTAGTTTTTTAATTCTTGGCGAACGCATGCAATGGATTCATTTGATGGGCATGTTTATGGTGATGTCTGGTATCATTTTGACGGTCTGGAATCGGGAAAACAAACACTCTGCGAGAAAATTGCAGTTTCATCCCAGGGGAATCCTGTATGCATTTCTGGGAAGTGTAGGGCAGGCAGTCGGTCTGGTTCTGAGTAAATTGGGTATGGGTCAATATGATGCTTTTGCATCGACCCATATTCGTATCATAGCAGGGATTGCCGGTTTTATCGTGCTGATTTCCGTATTAAAAAAATGGCCTCATGTATTTAAAGCCATACGAAATAAAGAAGCCATGTCAAGAATCACGCTGGGTGCTTTTTTCGGCCCATTTCTGGGCGTTTCATTTTCATTACTCGCTGTCCAGCTTACTCTGGCCGGTATTGCTTCTTCTATCATGGCCATTGTTCCTGTTTTAATAATCCCTCCGGCTATCCTTATTTTCAAGCAAAAGGTCAAACCCATTGAGTGGCTGGGTGCTTTTATCAGTGTAGCTGGCGTTGTTGTTTTCTTTATCTAAGAAGTAAGAGGCTTCCTTTCAGCCTTTTTAATTGTGCTTCTGAACCTCTGGCTGTAATAACATAGGTGTAAATTCCAGCTGGGCATTCCTGACCGTTCCATTTTCCGTCCCAGCCCTGTTGAGGGTCGGTTGAGGAGAAAACCATTTCGCCCCAGCGGTTGAATATGGCTATTTCAAAAGAAATTATATTTTTACCTATGACACGATAGGTGTCATTGATACCGTCACCGTTGGGACTAAAAGCTGTCGGTGCCCAGATGTATAATTGTGTTGGAAGACAACGAATATTGGATCGGCTTGTGATTTCGGGATTACTGTTTTGCATAGCTTCAACATACCAACAATATTCGGGTTGATTTAGATGGGTTTTCCTGTCTTCAAATGTTGTGTCTGTGATGGATTCCAGGTAGTCAAAGCTGTTTTCACTTTGATTGTAAGTATATATTTGATATTCTTTAACACCTGATTTCCAGTAGTAATATGAATTCCATAATAAACGGGGAAATTCCCCTTCATCTGCGGCTGTCAGCAAAATATTTTGTCCGGGATTTGAA
>CAYNBC010000215.1:0-4462 GCA_964395255.1 uncultured Sphingobacteriales bacterium
GTATAATATTGCCTACCGGTATTTTAACCTGGCAACGATGGTCTTTAACATCATTATCACACCTTTCTGGTCAGCTTATACGGAAGCATATACCAAAAAAGATATGAAATGGATTAAAAAATCTCTGAAGACGCTGATAAAAATATGGGCATTGCTGGCTATAGGAGTAATTTTTATGATTTTAATTGCCAACTGGTTTTACCGTTTATGGGTTCCTGGAATTCATGTACCTGTGCTTCTCTCAGTTTTTATGGGACTATTTATTATCATCAGCACATGGAATAACATATTTGCCCATTTTATCAATGGTGTGGGTAAGATAAAACTTTCACTTTATCTGTCATTGTTTGTTGCGGTAATAAATATTCCCATTTCTGTATTTCTGGCCAAAAACCTCGGGATGGGAAGTGCAGGTGTAATTTTGGGTACCTGTATTACCCTGATGGTTGGTTTTGTCCAGGGGCCTTACCAGACCTACCTTATCATTAACAACAAAGCAAAAGGTATATGGAATAAATAATGAATTATGGCTATCACCATAAAAAAAATCAAGAAGTATCTTAAACAGGTCTATTATGACATTGATGGTCATGGACCTGTGCCTCAAAATGTTATATGTGGAGAAAACAACCGTTTTCCACCCAGATATTCCATCGATAATCAGAATACAAGGGAAAGTATAGTCATAGGCCAAAACAATTGGTTTCATAATGAATTACATATCAGGAACTATAACAAAGGCAAGATAAAAATCGGAAATTACAACTGGGCATCCCTGCGCTTGCAGATTGTTTGTGCCCAATCGGTAGAGATTGGAAATTATTGCATGATTGCCCGTGATGTGTTTATTTGTGACACGGATGAACATCCCATTGACCCGGATTTACGCTTAACTTATGCACAGAAATTTTTTAAAGACCATAAGCCTCCTGAACGCTATGAAGGAGTAGCGAGTGCTCCTATCAAAATAGGTAACAATGTGTGGCTTTGTGAAAGAGTGATGATTTTGAAAGGGGTCACCATTGGAGATAATTCTATCATAGCAGCGGGCTCTCTGGTTGTTAGAGACATTCCCCCTAATTGTGTTGCTGCTGGTTACCCGGCCATGGTTACGCGAAAGCTGAAATGATTTTTAGTGGTAAATCATCACTTTTTGTAACCTTTGTTCATTTCCCTGCCTGAAAACCAATAAATAAATACCCTCTGCCAGAGAGGAAACATCTATTTTGCCCTGATAATTTCCCTCCATACGAATGTTCTTCTCTATGATAGTTTTTCCTGCAAAATTCACCAGATGTAAAGTAGCATTACCTTCAAAACCTGAAACTTCATAATGCAGCCATGACGAAGCGGGGACGGGATAAACAATAAGTTCGTTGTCAAGGTTGCTTTCTTTGACGAAGAGTGGAAATCCAATCGTGAAAGCATAATGAATTTTTTCCCCGAAATCCGGTTCGAAGTTTTTCAGTGTTTTTCCGCTCAGGCTACGGAATTTCAGATACCCGTTACCCTGGTCAGGCCATGCCCAGTATGATAATCCGTATCCCTCATCAAAAAATTCAAAGGTATAACAGCCTTTGGGCAGATTTAATGTATCCCGGTAAATTTGATTGGCACTTAAATGGTCTTTGCTGTAAACAATGTTACCTTCTATATCTTTGATGATATAATAGTTTTCATCTGGATAATTGTTGGTCCTGAGCCAGATTACAAAATTGTCTTCGTAAGTATCCGGAATGGGGAAAGTAGTTGTATAACTGTCGTTTAATGTGTTTTCATCCTGCTGTCCATTGGGTTTTGAAATTTTAACATGAAATTGGTTTTTATCCTCTGTTTTCCAGAAGTCTACGCTTGATACGGGCAAGATTATTCTTTCGGTTTGCATAAAGTCAAGTTGTCCGTTCCATTCGTAGGTAAGTTTATGGGATGAGTTTACCCAGTATTCTATAGTTAATGAAGTAAGAGTTTGTTTTCCAGCATTTCGGATAACAATTTCAGGTTCATTGCAGATAGGGTTTTCGCGGGAGTATAATCCCATATCATTGGGCCGGATAACATTGTAAATTTCTGCATCCAGATTATAGGTAGCCTCACCATATTCAATCAGTTGAAAAGAAACCAGGTAATTTCCATTACCCATACCCTGGTTATCAGCAGGCACCGGTGTAATCGCATAGTCGAGCAAAACAGAATCACCGGGATTAACGAATGATGTGATATCAAATTCATGTTCAGGAACAACATCACCGGGGCACCATCCTTCACGGCTTCCGTTCCATGTACCGCCCTGCGGATATACAGGATTCATGTCACAGTCGTCACGCCAGATATGCCATTCACTGGCAAGCTTTTGATTTACATAAAAATAATGTGTGTTATCTTTCCATTCGCAACAATGCGGATAAGAGCCTGTATTGCTGTAATGTCCATGTCCTGTCAGGCGGCTTTTTATTTTGAAATAGTGAGCATCCTGTGAAAGTTTAACTTTTAGTGGCGGGCAGGCTATGTCATTGTCCAGGTCTTTATACTTGTAGCTTGCACGCCCCTGATTCCATAGCTGGTATATTCTCTTTACTTTTCGTGCAGGTTTGCCTTTAATCATAACAAATTTTACATCCAGTAATTCCTGGAGGTTACCCGCGCTGAAATCAACCTCACCGGTCAATAAATCACGGTAGTCGGTAACATCATAAATCCAGGTAAAACCATTTTTACCCAGATCGAGGTTGATACCATAAGGTGTTATAAATCTTCCTATTTCATATACTACCGTAGGACTATACCATTCCAGTTTTTTATTCAAAAGGATTTTATCGGCAGCTATCCATGTTTTTGAAACGGGTGCTCCGTTTATATCGTAAGTGTGAATGTAAGTATTTCCTTTCCAGTATACCAGAGTGTCAGTGACGAGGGAAGGGTGGCCGGGAATATTATCATCCATAATTTTCAATTCTGCAGGGTTATTTCTGACAAAAATTCTTTCGGGCAGAAGAGACATGCTATCCAGAAAATAACCTGTTGTGTCTGTATGTAAATTCCAGGTACCTGTAAGAAAATCAATTCTTGGCATGTATGAAGGATAGGAAAGTGGAAAATAAGGATTGCAGGCCTTCTGCCACCAGCAGCTGCCATTGAGCCGGGCTGTTATTTGATGGTTTTCGTCAACGATAGTGTGTCCTGTTTTTTCGTCCATGGAAAAATGCACCAGGAGATTGCTCCATGAAGGATGGCTTGAGTCAGGTATCCGGTTCATCCAGTCCTGAATTTCTTGCTGATTCAGCGCAGTTTCCCATATCCGGAACTCATCTATATCACCTTTAAAATAAGAGTTTGACCACCTGCCTATTTTGATGTCTGCTAAACCTGTATTTAATGAAACTATTTTTTCGGCTTTTAATTCCCCGTCAAAATAGAGAAGGATTTTACTTCCATCATAAACCAGTGCATAATGATGCCATTCATTCAGGCTGTTGGGTAAAATTACATCAACATCCTGACCCCAGATTTGAATTCTCCATTTGTTATCCTGGTTCATAGTTCTTAAAGCAAAATCTTTAAGTGAGGATTGAGTACCTGCCTGGAACAATCCCCCACCGTTGAAGGCTGTGGCTCTTGCCCAGCACTCAATAGTTCTGGGATGATTCCCCGTAAGCTGTTCAATACCATTCATCAATGCATAGTCATTTTTCCCTTCGAAATGAAGACAATAATTTTCCTTGTTGTTTGAAGCAAAGACTTTGTTAGCAACCGGAACACTTTGAACCAGAACAGGATTTTCTTTGACATTGTTAAATGTTTCTATTTTCAAAATCAGTGATGTTTTGCCGTTCCACCAGATGGGTTCGATAAAATAATAATCATAAGAGGTATCCTGATTAATGGTTAAATTACCAGAGAACAATGTCTTATATTGAACTGACATATCTTGTGGATAGGTGAAAGAGGAATTTTCAGTAGCTGCCCAATGTATACGCGTAAAAACATTTACTGGTGAAGCAGATTTGAAATACATCCTGATTCCACCGATGTATCCACTGTCCATGCCTGTGGCATGAATAAGACTATCCGGAATTACGACATAATGGATTTGTGGATTATCAAAAAACTGCACATCCTGCCAGTTTCCTGTCGTAGGAAAAGGATAGGCGACAAACTGAATCATGCTGTCAACAACAACATTAAGTTCAGGTATCCGGTAATATGCATAAACAGGATGAGTAACAGCATAAAAAGTATCGGGTGCCTGGTTATGCCCTGTAAAAAAGTAGTCTGTACTCTGATAGGTGGAGTCGTATGTGGCTTTATGGTCGTAGATATAATTGTGTGTTTCGTAATCCCATTCACCGCAATCATACTTATCATGAGGTGTGCGTGGATCGCATTTCAGTGTATAATACATGAGTATTTTGCTGAATTCTTCGCTGGAAAATAAAAAAAAAAAAGTATCTCTTCTCTTATAAAT
>CAYNBC010000216.1:0-1726 GCA_964395255.1 uncultured Sphingobacteriales bacterium
ATTCTTATCAGCATCCATAGAGTTAAAAATGCCATCAAAATATTCAGAATGGACAGACCAGTAAATCCGGTAAACTTATATATCAGATAAAACAATACACCACTTCCCCAATGATGATTGACAACTTTATTTTCTGGTTCAGTGTACGAATAAAAATTGGTAGTGATAAAATTTCCATGTTCAACCAGTTGTTTGCCATTCATGAGGTGCCTCCCCAGGTCAACATTGGTAAAAAAAGAAATTTTTCCTGCAAAAAACAGTAAAAACCACACAAACAGAACACCCAGAATAATTTTATCTGCGTTTTTCATTTTCAGGATAATACAGTCTGAATTCTACTCTTCTGTTAATAGCTCTTCCATTCTCTTTTTTATTGTTGGCAATAGGATGGGACTCTCCAAAACCATAAGGATGCACCCTCGAAGAATCAATACCTTTATCTGTAAGAAAATTTGCAACAAACAAAGCCCTTCTTAAAGACAATTCAATATTATAATTATCAGAACCCATATTGTCGGTATGACCATACAAATCAATATGAACGGATGGATGGGATTTCATGTAAACTACCAGCGGGTATAGTTCTTTATAAACTTCCGGAGTCTGAGTATAAGAATCAAATTCAAATAAAAGATTTTTTAAAATAATCGTGTCTTTTAACCGAATTACATAGGAAGGCTTCATGGAGTCGTATTGAATATAGTCTTCAAACTTACATACACTATGGTTAACATGAAAAGGTTCAACACCAATATCGTCAATATAATAATAGGCATTATATTTAAAGGGAATGTAAAAGTCCTTTACGAAAGTTTCTCTGTAATTGGATTTTTCTGCTGTTTTGAAATTCCCGATGGTAATATATTGTTCGCCTCCCTGCGAAAGGTAGAGACCTTTTATTAATGTCCAGTTGATAGAATCGGATAGCATATTTCCCGATTTATTTTGCACCTGTGGCACAAAAGAAAGTATTCTCCAACCGGTTCTTGACAGTTTTTCCCTGGAAAGATATATTCCAATTTTATCTACCATATGTGTAGATTTATCTGCCAGAGAAATGTACAGACTCAGGCAGTATAAACTATCTTTTTTTAATGGAGATTTTAATTTCGACTCAAGATACTCGCTGCCATTGTTTACCATTAAAATCATTCCGGCATAGGCATCACCTGAATGAGGCTCCTGATGTCCTATAAAATTATCGGGTACTTTAACAATGCCTTTGGCATGCCGGTGAAAATAATCCGGTGTACCATCAATGGGGCAAAACCATCCTTTTACATAGTTGTGAAATTGATTGGAAAGGAATAAATAATTGGGCAGGCGGTAATATTGTTCAAAGCCTGGATTAACGACCAGATTTTGAGCTGTTAGCTGAAGCGAAACACTAAGTCCTGTTAGAAATAAAAGTTTTTTCATAAACAGGACAGCAAATTATTAAAAAAATATTTTTCTGTTATATTATCTATCCCCACTTATAATATCCCCCAGCAAACCGCCACCTATTCCGGCAATTCCTTTTCTTTCATCGGCTTTACGAAAGCGTGATGCAGCATAAATCCTATCAGCCAGGCGTGAAAATGGAAGACTTTGAAGAAAAACAGTACCCGGACCTGAAATTCTGGCCAGAAACAAACCTTCACCTCCAAAAAGTGCATTTTTAAACCCACCCACAAATTGAATATCATAATCAACCGACTGTTCGAATGCCACAAGACAGCCGGTA
>CAYNBC010000216.1:1736-4462 GCA_964395255.1 uncultured Sphingobacteriales bacterium
CATAATCAACTCCTCTGCTAAACGCAACCAGGCAACCAGTATCTACTTCAAGTACTTCATTTCTACCTAATTCTTTTCGAATAACCGTTCCGCCAGCATGTATAAAAGCCCAACCGTCACCGACTAATTTCTGTAAAATAAATCCTTCACCGCCAAACAATCCTGCTCCTATTCTTTTTGTGAAAGCAATTTCAATATCAATACCCCTGGCAGCACACAAAAATGCATCTTTCTGGCAAAAAAATTCATGCTCGTATTTACTGAGGTCAATAGGAATTATTTTACCGGGATAGGGCGCTCCAAAGGAAACATTTTTCCTGGAATTAGCTGTATTGAGAAATGTTGTGATAAAAAAACTTTCACCGGTTAATAGCCTTTTAAACCCTTTAAAAATATCGCCTCCGGTACCGGTTTGCATTTTTATTTCAGGATTTTTATACATCAAAGCTCCTACTTCTGCTCTAACACCTTCTCCGGGGTCAAGCTCTATTTCAACTATCTGCATATCATCACCGATGATATGATAATCAATGATATCTGCCATTAATCTTCGTTTTTCAATGATATGATAAAATCAAGGTCTTTTTTTAAATCAATCTTTTTATACTTTTTATTATTAATGTGCTCGATGATGTCTTCAATATTTCTTTCTTTAACAGTAAATTCTTCTTCTTCAAGTTTGTCATCCATCCCTTCCAGTAAGGTCAGATTAACTTCATTAAAGTTCCCCAGCCGTAACATCTGGATAACTTTTCTTTCATCCATGTTTAGTTCAAAATCTTTTTCAAACCTGGGCGACAGGTCCTTATCAGGTAATACCTTTTGTACAATACTGTTCAGATTAAGCTGGATATGATGCATATGAGAATTGTATTCCCTGTTTATCTGAAACTCATGTTCGGTCATAGGATAGGCTTCTCCATCCGGGAAAATAATCAAATAAACAGGTTGATTAACAAGCACCAGGGAGACATAATATTCAAGAATAGGGAATTCACTTTCAGCTGTTTTTTCCCGGGAAAGGAATTCTCTAACTTTCTGTATCAATTCAAGTCCAATTCCGAAACTTCTAAGTTCTTTGATAATATACAACCAGACAAGGTCCATGATACTGTATCTGCGCCATTTCCTGTTGCTTTTTCGTCCAGAGTCAATCAGGTTGTTTTTTTCCCAGTGATTTATTACCCTATATGTAAAATCTTTTGTGGATAAACTGTTTGTTTTTTCATTCAATCGTGATTTCAGACCGGTTTTTTGACTTGATTGAAGATAATCCTTTAGTCCAATATCATAATCTATCCCCCTGAAAATGTATTTCTTTTGAACCATTATTGCTGTATTGTTTCGTTTCAGTCCAAAAATACAAATATTACCTATAGGTAACAAATATTTTTGAAAAATATTTTATTTTACTTCGTATTTTCAGGAAATGAAGCTACAATAAAGAAGAAGCGAGGTCTGCAAGTCTTGACCTTTCTCCTTTTTCCATGGTGATGTGAGCATAGATTTCCTGACCTTTCATGCGGTCAATCAAATAAGTTAAACCATTACTTCTGGAATCCAGATAGGGGGTATCAATTTGATAAGGGTCACCGGTAAAAACAATTTTTGTGTTCTCTCCTGCGCGGGTGATTATGGTTTTTACTTCATGTGGGGTTAGATTTTGTGCTTCGTCAACGATAAAATAAACTTTTGTAAGACTTCTTCCTCTGATATAAGCCAGAGGAGTTATTAAAAGTTTTTCGCTTTTAAGCATTTCACCAATACGATTAAATTCAGGAGAATCTTCTTTAAATTGATGTTTGATAACACCCAGATTATCGTAAAGAGGCTGCATGTAGGGGTCCATTTTACTTTGTAAATCTCCCGGTAAATATCCCATGTCACGATTGGAAAGAGGAATAATAGGCCGTGCCAGTAAAATTTGTTTATACTTGCTTCTTACCTCCAGAGCACCTGCAAGCGCCATTAATGTCTTACCTGTTCCCGCTTTTCCGGATAAGGTAACGAGGTTTACATTTTCATTCATCAGTGCATGGAGGGCAAAAGTTTGTTCAGCATTTCTAGGTTGAATACCATAAGCTTTCTTTTTCTCTACCAGACACAAAGATTTTGTTTCGTGCTGGTAGTAGGTGAGTATACTTTTGTATCCGTTTCTGACAATAAAATATTCATTGGGAAGAGGTTTTATATCGAGGCCTGTTTCCTGTAATGGAATGGAGCCTTTTTTGTAAACGGTATCAATGATTGAGCTATCAACGCCCTCAATAAGGTTTTTACCTTTATAAAGTTCATCAATGTCTTTAACTTTTCCGGTTTCGTAATCTTCTGCACGAATTCCTAATCCTTTGGCCTTCATCCTTAGGTTAATATCCTTGGAAACAAGAATAACGCGGTTAAATCCATATTTTTTAGCCTGGTTATAGGCTACACTTAAAATTCGATGATCAGGCTTATCTTCCCAGAAAATGTCTTTGATTTCATCATCGGGCAATACATTGGTATCTACAACCACAACGCCTCCGGTTTTCAACTTAACTCCTTCCTTTAGAAGTTTATCTCCAACCAGCTCATCAAGTTCACGGGTGAATTCTCTGGCATTGTAGTTTATAATCTCATTACCTCTTTTAAATTTATCCACTTCCTCAAGCAAGGTAATGGGGATAACAACATTGTTATCCTGAAATGAATACAAAGCTCTGAAATCGTATAAAACAACATTTGTG
>CAYNBC010000217.1:0-1328 GCA_964395255.1 uncultured Sphingobacteriales bacterium
AAATATGATTTTTTCAGTCATCTGCTTGCATGCCTGTTTTTACCCATTTATCTTCTATATCTGGGTTTTAACGATAAATTTAAGTTTGTAGGACCTGGTGGATCTCCCGAATACCTTGCAAAAAGGAAAAAAAGTGTAGCTAAAGATTGGGGTGATGCCCTTGTTTTTGCTGCTATTGCAGCCACTATTATTCGATGGTTCTTCATTGAGGCATATACTATTCCTACTCCCTCCATGGAGAAATCTTTACTGGTAGGTGATTTTCTTTTTGTTTCAAAAGTTAATTACGGCATCCGGCTGCCCATGACACCTCTCGCCTTTCCCTTTGCCCATCATACTATGCCTATCATTAAAACCAAAGCTTATCTGGAATGGATGAAATTGCCTTATTATCGTTTACCCGGCCTGGAAAAAATTGAAAATAATGATGTTGTGGTTTTTAACTACCCTATGGAGGATTGGAGGCCAGTGGATAAAAAAGAAAATTATATCAAAAGATGTGTTGGAATTCCGGGTGATACATTGCAGATTATTGACCGTAAAGTGTATATCAATCATCGCCTTTTACCCCTTCCTGAAAAAGCCCAATTCCGCTATGTACTTCATTTAAAATCGAACGAAGCCTTTAAAGAAGAACTATTGCATCATTTCGACCCGGACATGAATGAACAGGAGTACATCCGGAAGAAAAAAATTAAAAAGAAGGACATCATATACGAACCTCGTATTATCGAAAGGCAATTGTTGCATGACATCTACGGTATTACCGAAGTTTCCATTATTCCCGAAGCCATTGAAGGTGATTACCTTGTATTAACGACAAGGGAAAATAGCAAAGCTCTTTCCGAATTTGAAAGTGTAGAAAAAGTAGTTCCGTTGATACAACCGAAAAATAATTACGACCCTCAGATATATCCCTCTTATTCAGGTCTCAAATGGAACCAGGATAATTATGGTCCGATTTATATTCCTGCTAAAGGGGATCAGATTGAAATGAATAAAACCAACTATTATTTATACAAAAGGGTTATTGAGGCTTATGAACATCATAGTATTAAACTGGAAGGAGACCAGGTTTTTATCGATGGTAAACCTGCTTCTACCTATACTTTTGAAATGAATTATTACTGGATGATGGGAGATAACCGTCACAATTCCCTGGATTCCCGTTATTGGGGTTTTGTTCCCGAAGACCATATAGTTGGAAAGGCACTGTTTATCTGGTTGTCATTGGATAAAATGGAAAAAGGAATTGAAAAAATCAGATACAACCGGATATTTAAAGGCATTCATTAATCCTTATCTAAAACAGTATTTTAATTCCAGGA
>CAYNBC010000217.1:1338-4454 GCA_964395255.1 uncultured Sphingobacteriales bacterium
ACCCTGTGAATATTGCAGTCTTGTAAAATGAGTGTTTCGAGAGTCGGGATTCTGCTAAGTACAGAAATTACCTGTTTTAAATTCAGATTCTTGTTCACGGAAAGATTTATCATTTTAAGCCGTGGAATACGGCCTATAACAGGTGGAATGGTTGTCAGTCTGTTTTCACTTAAATCCAGCTGTTCAAGATTTTTAAGCTTGTAAACGGGTTTCATTCCTGTGCGAAAGTTGAAGTATTTGCTGTCAGGCATCTCAAGAATTTGAAGGTTTTTTAATCTACCAAATTCAGTCTGAAAGCCTCTTAAATGATTGGATGGGAGTTTCAATTCCTGAAGATTTTTAAGTCTGGAAATACCTCGGGGAAGTTCTTTTTCCCGATAATTGGAAATATAAATCCGGTAAACCCGGGAAGGTTTGATGAAAGCATCATCAAATGAATGGTAGACTCGCTGGTTTTTTAATTTCTGATAGGGGAGAAGGGTTTGTCCTGATGATACCTGTGAACTGGCAAAAAAAATAAATAATAAGATGAGGTTAGCTAATAATCTCATGCTCAATTATCTATCTAATTATTATAGCATGAATAACTTAAAGTAGTTAACCGAATGCCGAAACACAATAAAAGTAATCATTAACAGGCAAACAAGACGAATAACATGCTGGAAGCGACTGTTTCTGTATTTCGTCAGAATGTATAAAGATAAGAGGGTGAGCATAAATTTTAAATTAAGATGCAATGTTCTAACGGGAAGTTTGTGCAATTATTATTCCTTTCAAAAATTTTCATTCATTTCTTCAAAAATTCCCAGTTTTTTGTTTTTTCTAACATTATTCCAGTGAAAATATTTTCCATTCATGGAGACATAAACACCATAAGGTAGAACCTGAGCAAAAGCAATGGAAGCGCCCAGATTAAACAGTCCATCAGAAGAGCCAAATTTATATGGAACCATCGCGCCTGTTAGCACTATGCATTTATTTTTAATACGGGGCCCTAAATAACGGGCAGTAATTTCCATGGTATCGGTACCATGTGTTATAATAATTCTATCTTCCGGAGTTTTGATGCAGTGGTTCAATATAATTTCTCTGTCTTCATCCGTCATTTCAAGGCTGTCAATCATCATGAGGGTACGAATGCTGACATCTACACGGTTTCTTCCCAGGGCCAGCATTTCATGAAGGTGGGTATCTTTAAAATACAATTCCCCTGTAATCTCATTGTATTCTTTATCGAAGGTTCCACCGGTTATAAAAATTCTCAGTGTCATAATTGATTCCGGGATAAAATTTATTCTTCCTTGCTCTTTACCTGTGCGTCAGGAATTTCAGTTTTTTCCATATTTTCTGAAGAAATTGATTCCTTTTGAATGGAACCTTGTTGTGATTCATCTTTTGTATCTTTTTCCTCTGAATTTTGAGGTGCTTCTCCGGGTGTTTCTTCTGTATCAAAAGGTCTTTTGCCTATTAACTGCTCAATGTCGCTTTTGAATATAGTTTCTTTTTCAAGGAGGGCCGTGGCTATTTTCTGAAATTCTTCATATTTTTCTTTCAAAAGATTTTTCGTCCTTTCATAAGCTTTCTGAATAATGTTGCGGGCTTCTTCGTCAATCATCCTGGCGGTTTCTTCGGAATAGGGTTTTTGAAATCCATATTCGTTTTTGGGATCGTAATAGGAAATATGGCCGATTTTTGAGTTCATGCCATAAATAGCCACCATATCATAGGCCATTTTAGTAACCCGTTCAAGGTCGTTTTGAGCTCCGGTTGAAAAAGTATTGAATTCGAGTTCTTCGGCTGCTCTACCGCCAAGGGTCATGCAAATGGTATCAATAATTTGTTCTTTGGTATACAGGTATTGTTCTTTGGGTAAATATTGAGCATACCCCAGAGCTGCAACACCCCGAGGAACTATGGATACTTTCAGCAGAGGATAGGCATGTTCGAGGAACCAGCCTGCTACAGCATGTCCGGCCTCATGATATGCTACAATTTTCTTTTCTTCGGGTGAAATAATTTTTGTTTTTTTCTCCAGGCCTCCAATGACTCGGTCAATAGCGTCCTGGAAGTCCTGCATATCAACAAGCTTTTTATTTTTCCGGGCTGCAATCAATGCCGCTTCATTACAAACATTGGCAATTTCGGCACCTGCAAAGCCAGGGGTTTGTTCGGCCAGTCTTCTGGGATTGACATCCGGTGAAAGCTTTTTAAGGGGTCTGAGGTGAACTTTGAAAATTTCTTCGCGTCCTATCAAATCGGGTCTGTCAACCGTAATCTGACGGTCAAATCTTCCCGGTCTCATCAGTGCAGGGTCAAGCACATCTGGTCTGTTGGTAGCTGCCAGAATTATAACACCTGAGTTGGAAGTAAATCCGTCCATTTCGGCTAAAAGCTGATTCAGTGTACTTTCCCTTTCATCATTGCCACCTTGAATTAGGGTTCTACCTCTGGCACGACCTATGGCATCTATTTCGTCAATGAAAACAATACAGGGAGCTTTGGCTTTGGCCTGGGCAAATAAATCTCGAACCCTGGAAGCTCCAACACCAACAAACATCTCTACAAAATCGGAACCTGATAATGAGAAAAAGGGAACCCCTGCTTCTCCAGCAACAGCTTTGGCCAGTAGTGTTTTTCCTGTTCCCGGAGGTCCTATTAATAATGCACCTTTAGGGATTTTTCCACCCAGCTCTGTGTATTTTTTAGGATTCTTCAGAAAATCAACGATTTCTTTTACTTCGATTTTGGCTTCTTCGAGCCCTGCAACATCTTTAAAAGTTACATTGACTTTGGTGTCTTTATCAAATAATGTGGCTTTGCTTTTTCCAATATTGAAAATTTGAGAACCAGCTCCTCCAGCAGAGAACCGCCTCATTATAAAAAGCCAGAAAACAATCAGCAATCCCAGTGGGATAACCCAGTTTAAAACCTCTCTGCCCCAGTTGTCTTTTCGTTTGAAATAAATAGGAACTTCATTAGTCAGGTGATTTTCCTGAATGACTTTATCGACATTTTCCTTAAAGGAGGAAGAGGCTTCAGGCCAGTTAAATTTATAATGGGGACCTGCACTACCTTCAGGCAGGGTTTTATCTTTATATCCTTTATAAATGTTTTTT
>CAYNBC010000218.1:0-4443 GCA_964395255.1 uncultured Sphingobacteriales bacterium
GTATAGAATCTTTACCTCTGGAAATGTATTCATTAAAAGTTTTCTCATTGATTTTCAATTCCTTTAAAGCATATTCACTGTATTCTTTATGTTCAGGATTTAAAAAGATAATTTTTAGCCTGTAACCACTAAAATCACATTCTATTTGTGCCATGCCAGAGTCATCAAATTGTTCTTTTACAAGGTGTGGTTGAATCAAAAGATGACCATAGTGACCCCGAACACCAAAAACCTGTGTGGTTATTGTCAGCAACATCCATGACGATGAACCGGTTAAATACATATAAGCACCGCGGTCCCCTTTTTCGAAGTAAGACGGTAGTCCGGGATAAATTTTGGCAACATTGGAGTCAGTGCATAATTCAAAAACATCTTTTAAAATACGGTATCCCTCCTTTACAAAACCTTTACGGTAAAGGCCGTAAGCAAGCATAATATTTTGTTGCATCCATTTGCTTCCATGCTCTTTGTATCCGTAAACAAAACCCGTTAAACGGCCAACGTCCAGGTCCAGCTCAGGAAATGGAGTACAAAGCCGGATGCCTTTTCCATTATCCCGAAGATAAAAATCGATGGAATTTAAAATTTCCTGAATCTCTTCATTTTCAACCATGTCCGACATAATAGGAATCACCTGGGAAGTAAGGTCCATCAGAACATAACCTTTATGTTCACCATCAATTTTTTCGCCCCTGTTGTTGTAATGACCATTTAAAAAGCGAAATCCTGCAGAAGTTTCAACCCATTCCTGTTTTTGAATCAATGATTTAATATGTTCTGCTTTAGCTCGCAAGTCTTGAATAAGCTCGTCAATACCGATATTAACCTTAGTTCCAACCACAAAGTGTCGGACATGGTCAAAATATTGTTTTATTCTTTGCCTTTTTACTTCAAAATTATTGTAATCCACTTTTTTCTGGTTGGGCAAGCGATCAAGCAAAAGGGTAATCTCGGACAGAAGGCTTACAGATTGGTGTCCCCGAGCTTTAAGCTTTTCAAGTAATTCAGCAAGGGTCATCAGATTTTTTGCATAAAAAGCATAAAACCCCACAGATTCGCCTCTCTGACGTGCCATGTCGTAGGTATCGTTCCAATCGCCACCTTCAAGCAATAAAATGTTGTGCTCACCCACATGATAAAAAGCTGATAATTGCTGAAGTAAAAGATGTTCGAGTACAGAACCGTAATAAACTTCCTGATGTTCATCGAGTTGTTGAAAGCCCTGTTCTTCCCTCCATTTAAAATCCGTATTCTGGCTTCTGTGCGTAAATTGATCTTTCCAGTAAGGCAATTCTTTAAACAAGAGTTCAAAATCTCCTGTTTGATGCAGATAAAAATTAACAACAAAAACAGGCCATGCACCATGATCACACCATGTGCGAGGAATATTGTTCCTGTCTGCCTTAAATTCACCCGCGCGGTTTCCAATTATGGTGGCATTAGAGCCGTCAATTCTTACCCCGCGGAAATTATTCAATATTTCATCCCTGGCATTAAGCGGGTCGACAAGAAAAATAGAAAGCAAGTCCTGCCACAAGTCTCGCCAGCCTCTACCACCCCGGCCATATCCAAAATCAGGTAAATAAGAATTTCCATAAACCTGTCTGCATTTAACCTGAAAAGAAACCCATTTTAACCATTTATCAAAACCGGAATCTGAAGTTTTTACCCGGACTTTATTGACAATGTTCTGCCAGTATTCAAGTGTATTGTGTAATTCTTTTTCAAATAATTCCGGGCTACCGAATTTTTCTATCCACTTTGAGGATGCATTCTCATTGTCGTCAATTCCATGGATGATAATGAAATTCAAAGAATTACCGGGTTCAAGTTTTACCGATTTAAACTTAAAAGCAGCAATGGCTTCACGACCGTCAGCCTCACCAGATGCAAGATTTTGGGCAGGGAAGAAATCAGTCAGCGCCTCGGGATTATCAAGACTCCCACCTTCACCAATAAAATCCTGCATGACAGCACACTTGGCTTCTGGTCCATCACCGTTCTGGTCTATACCCAGAACTATATAATTTGTTTTGTTGGGAAGATGTCCTTTCTCATCATGTTTGATAATGGGTTTTAACCGAACTCCAAATTTCTCGTCATAAATTTTTTGAAACATGGAAGTTACCTGTCTATGGTCACGAAAATTATCTGCGGACCTGCCAAATAAAGGAATAGAGTAGAATGCCTGAACATTCAAAGACTCCTCACCTGTATTTATGATTTTAACTTTCATCAATTCTACAGGATAATTCTCATGAGGAACAAAGAGAGAAGTTATAGCTTTAATCCCAAACTGTTTATTTTCCCTGATGAGTTCGTAAGCACCTATTTTTCCTGAGACTGTAGTTTTTTCATCCTGAGTGCTCCATTTATGAGCTCTTTGAAAAGCACTATTACCCGATGCGGACCATGGTTGCCTATCATCCCATTTTAGCCAGAAATTACGCCCCGAAAGATTTCGGTGTAATTCTTCTGTAACCATGGGAGGTGTCAGATAGGTATGAAATGAAGTACAGATGTCTCCTTTTAATTCAGGTGTTACATAGCTTTTCAACCCATACACATTCATTAAAGGAAAATATAATCGCGATACTTTATCGGAGTTGCAGGAAATAAACGAAGCATCATCCTTGTTAGTAAATACCCACAATCTATCTTCGTTATGTTGTTTTGAATCCGTCATTTTATTTTATGATTAAATATGGAATATTTGCCGTTGCTGCTTTTCCGTGTTCATTGACTACATACACAAAAAGCCTGTATTCACCGGGTTTAAAATCCATTTTTATGTTGATTTTGTTGGATGTATTCACTTGATGAAAAAGGGTCTTGGGGCGCGGTTCCAGGTCTCCGCCAAGGCTTTCTTTATCTTTTTCTACTTCGGATAAAATTTCCCATATAAATTTCAACTTTTTCGAACCACGCGGTTCTGTGATGGCTTCAGCTTCCACAATCTGGCTGCTATGAATAATAACATTCTCTTCAGCATTTAAATGGTTTAGTGTAAATTTTTTGATACCGGGTGCTCGAAATTGGGGCCATTCTCCATTCCATAAAAAATACATGGCATCCACACTTTCCGTAGGTTCGCCCGATTCCAGAAACATACCATACCATGTTGGCGTTCTTTCCTGTTTCTGTCCCCATAAAAATACAAAAGAACCAAGACATTTCAAAGTATCCCGGGCAATAATTTTCTGATATCTTTCTATTAGAAGTCGTGCTTTTTCAGTGCTGGTTGGTTCTATGGGTCTTCCCCAGCTTGTTTTAGGGCTTTCCCAGTGCCCGGTAGGTCCCCATTCGGAAATAATGTATGGTCCATTCCAGCCCGATTCTTTTAAATATTTGGGAAGATTTAAAATATCACCATAAATCTGAATAGATAAAATATCCAGGTCCGGGCAATGGCTTTTGATATAATCCACTTCTTTTTTGCCAATGCCGGCAAGCATGGTAGTTGTAGGATGATTTGGGTCAAGCTGGTGAATCATAGCTGCAATGTCCTGCACTGCATCCCATACCTTCATATTGGAATAATTCAAATTTAACTCATTGCCTATGCCCCACATTAACAGGGCCGGATGGTCTTTATATTTTAGAACTTCTTGTTTGACCCTTTCAAATTGTTCACGAACGGCAGCAGTATCGTTATAATCAAAACCATGTCTTTCTCTGGCTATTTCAATTCCCATGCAAACCATTAATCCGTTCTGGTAGGCTTCATCCAGCACCTGTTTGCCACTTTTTTTCCCATTCTCGGTTCGCCATGTTCTAAATGCATTTCCTCCATTTTCAGCGAGTGATTTTATATCTCCAAATTCCAGCCCGGCTCCCTTGATATAAAAGGGTTCACCATTGACCGAAAGACGAAACCCATCACCATGGTTCTCAACCTTTACTCTTGCAGGTTTCCTTTCAGTTTCTAGTTTGTTGTGGCTGGAATGACAGGACATGGCCATCCCGCCAATTAAAATTAATAAAATGTATTGTATTTTAAACCTACGCATTTCCGGGAATTAAAATCTTTTCAAGTTCTTCCAGTGATTTACCTTTTGTTTCCGGAACTTTTTTCCAGATAAATACCAAACCTATCACAGCAAAAAAGCCGTAAATAAAAAATGTCGTTCCGGTTCCCAGGGTAGCCATTTCCCATGGGAATACCAATTGAACAGTAAAACTCACTGCCGAATTAATAACTCCGACAAACGAAATAGCCAATGCACGCACAGTGTTGGGAAATAATTCAGAAAATAAAACCCACATAACAGGACCAATGGACATGGCAAAAGATGCCACAAATGCAAGTATACCTATCAGGATAAGCAAGGAGTGAGCATCAATAGCCATTTTTATAAATTCCGACTCGTATTTTTTAGCATATTCCTTTCCAATATGTTATGATACAGATTTTTTAAAACTTACATCACTGTAATAAGTTTT
>CAYNBC010000219.1:0-4418 GCA_964395255.1 uncultured Sphingobacteriales bacterium
GATTATCATCAATCGATAAAGACTAAAAAACTATATTTGCAACTACTTTATATTTAAAAAAGCGTAAAGTAATGAATCAAAAGCGTTTTAACTTCATCAACAACATATTGGGATGGGTCGTCTTTGGAGTAGCTGCATTTACCTATCTCTCGACTATTGAACCTACAGTTAGTCTGTGGGATTGTGGAGAATTTATTGCAGGTTCTTATAAACTGGAAGTTGTCCATCCTCCCGGAGCACCTTTTTTCCTGATGCTTCATAGATTGATTTCGATGCTGGCTCCCGAACCCAGATTGGTTCCGGTTTTTATCAATGGAGCTTCAGGTATCTGGAGTGCAGGTGCTGTGTTGTTTTTGTTCTGGAGTATTTCACTGCTTGCCCGTAAAATATTTATTAAGGATGAGCAACAAATTAATTTCTGGCAGGCAATAGCTATATGGGGAGCTGCTGCTACAGGTGCTCTGGCATTTACATTTAGCGATACTTTCTGGTTTTCTGCGGTAGAAGGTGAAGTTTATGCTTTATCTGCCTTTTTTCTATCGCTGGTATTCTGGCTGTTATTCAAATGGGAAAGACGCGCAGAGCAACCTGATAACCTGAAATGGATTATTCTGATTTTTTATTTAATGGGTCTATCTATCGGGGTACACCTGTTGAGTTTGTTGGTTTCACCCGTTCTTGCATTTGTTTACTATTTCAGAAAAAAAGATAAGGTTGACCTGAAGGGTGTTTTCATTTCCTTTACAGCCGGTATGCTTATTCTTGGCTTTATCATGGTTGTTATTATTAAATGGATACCAGCTATAGCCGGTAAATTTGAAATTCTTTTTGTCAATAATTTAGGTTTACCCTACTGGTCAGGTGTGATATTTACATTGCTGTTATTATTTGGTGGTCTGGCCTATGGCATTTACAGAACACATATTCAGAATAAAGTGCTATGGAATGTGATTTTCATATCCATTTTTATGGTCTCTACCGGCTATGCATCTTATACTATGGTAGCCATCAGGTCGAATGCTGACCCGCCTATCGATTACAGCAATCCCGACAACATTTTCAACATGATTGGATATATAAATCGTGAACAATATGGTGAAAGACCCATCCTCTACGGCCCGCAATTTACTTCGGAGATGTCTGGTATGAAAAACGGTAGAAAACTCTATATCAAAAAAAATGGAAAATATAAATTTATCGGGTATAAACTTAAGCCGGACTATGATGCCAGTCAGAAAATGTTTTTTCCCCGTATGAGTGATACCAGAGCAGACAGAGCCGATGCATACCGAACCTGGTCAGGAATGCGGAAAAATCAGAAAAAACCCACATTTGCCCAGAATTTAAGGTTTTTTATCCGTTATCAACTCGGCCATATGTACTGGCGTTATTTTGCATGGAATTTTATTGGAAGGCAAAATGATGAACAGGGGCATGGCAAAGCTGTAGAAGGTGGCTTCCTTCATGGCAACTGGTTATCGGGTATCAAGTTTATTGATGAAATGAGACTGGGTAGCCAGGACAACTTGCCTTATGAACAACGAATCAACAAAGCCTATAACCGGATGTATTTTCTTCCGTTTTTATTGGGTTTAATTGGAATGTTTTTTCATTTTCGTAAAGATTCTAAAAACGCCATCAGTGTTCTGGCATTTTTCCTGATTACAGGAGTTCTACTCGTGGTCTATCAAAATTCTCCTCCTTTTGAGCCCAGAGAAAGGGATTATACGCTTGTAGGTTCTTTTATGGCTTATAGCATCTGGATTGGTTTTGGAGTACTTGGAATTATCCATTTTCTGATGGAAAAAATAAAAGCAAAACCTCAGATAGCTACTGTTATTGCTATACTTGTCGGAATAGGTGCCGGACCTGTTCTTATGGCTTCACAGGAATGGGATGACCACAGTCGTGCTCATCGTTTTACTTCCAGAGATTTTGGTGTGAATTATCTGGAAAGTTGTGCTCCCAATGCTATTTTGTTTACCAATGGAGATAATGACACATATCCTCTCTGGTATGCGCAGGAGGTTGAAGGAATTCGTACCGATATAAGGGTAGTAAATCTTCAACTTCTGATGACCGACTGGTATGTAGAGCAATTAAAAGGGAAAAGAAACGATTCGGAACCTTTTAAATTTTCCTTTAAACAGGAACAAATTGTTGAAGGAGTGAGAGATTATGTGGTTTATTACAACAATCCTGCATTAAGGATTGACCCGAAGAGATATTACAACATCAATGAGATTTTACGATTCATTGCCAGTGATAATGATCAGACCAAAGTAAGCACTTATTCAGGTACCAAACTGGATTACTATCCTACTCCTCGTATTTATATCCCTGTAGATAAAGAAGCTGTAATTAAAAATAAGGTAGTAAGGGAAGAACTTTATCCCCGCATTGTTGATAGTATTAAATTCAGCATAGGAAGAAGAAATATCCTGAAAAACAGCCTGATGGTTCTTGATTTGATTGCCAATAACAAAGATTGGTCAAGACCTGTTTATTTCGCAATTACATCAGGAAGCGATACTTATCTGGGATTACAGAATTATTTTCAGCAGGAAGGTATGGCTTACCGTCTTGTTCCTGTAAAAGCTACAAAGGAAGAAAGAAACAATAATCCCGCAGCCGAAGGCAGAGTGGACACAAAGATTATGTTTGACAATGTGATGAACAAGTTTCAGTGGGGCAATCTGACCGACCCACGGGTTTATATTGGAAGTGTTACACGCAGGCATTGTTACAGTTACAGAGCTGTATTTACCACTCTTGCTGAAGCTCTGGTCAGGGAAGGGGATAACGAAAAAGCCATTCAGGTACTGGATAAATGCCTTGAAGTTTTACCGGAAAATCAGGTTCCTTACAATATCAATACAGTTCAGTTAGCTGAATTGTATTTCCTTGCTGGCGCTACTGATAAGGGTGAAAAATTATCAAGAAGGCTCCTGGAAATATTTACAGAAAACCTGGATTATTATCTGAATTTGAAACCCGTGTTTAAAAAGTCTGCAGATACTGAAATAAGACGCAATTTTTATGGTTTGCAGATTATTCAGAGTTATGGTGAACGATTTAATATTCCTGAACTTGCCCAGGATGCAAAAAAGGAACTTGAGCGTCTTGAACCCAAGTATGGAATTTAACAACTAATTATTATCCATGCAGACAGCAGAACGCATATCCCATGTGGAAAAATCAGACCATGTTATTTTTCAGCGCAGCTTGTTTGCCTATTTGAAAGCGGCTGAGATGGTAAAAGGGCATGTTGTGGAAATAGGTACGGGTATGGGGTATGGTCTTACTCATCTATTTCCTAAAGCTGATTTTTTTACTGCTGTCGATAAATATAAGACTCCTGCCATTGATAATTTTCTGCAAAAAGAGAATTTCAGGTTTATTCAGCGCTCCGTTCCTCCCATTCCGGAAATAGAAGACCAATCGGTTGATTATGTTGTAAGTTTTCAGGTTATCGAACATATAAAAAATGACCGTTTGTTTGTTCAGGAAATATCTCGGATTTTAAAGAAAGGAGGTCAAGCCCTGATAACAACTCCTAATCGACCTATGTCAATTACTCGTAATCCCTGGCATATTAGAGAATACACCCATCTGGAGTTAAAAGAATTACTCACCGATTTTTTTGAGGAGGTAGAGATTAAGGGCGTTTTCGGTAATGAAAAACCTATGGCTTATTATGAACGAAACAAAGCTTCCGTACAAAAATTTAAAAGATTTGATTTTCTGGACTTAGAGCACAGGCTTCCCGGGTGGATTCTCCGGATTCCTTATGATATTTTGAACCGGATTAACCGTAACAAATTACTCAAAGAAAATGACCAGGAGGTGCTCTCCATCACCACGGATGATTATTTTTTGAAAGAAGCCAATGCAAGTTGTTTTGACCTATTCGCCCTGGTAAAAAAATAAATATTAAACAGTATTATTGAGCAATTTTGAAGGGTCTAATTTTTCTAAAATGGGATTGTGCAAGGCCTGCCAGTGGGCTTCGAGATAACGGGGCTCGTGTGCATCGCTACCCAGAAACTCAATCAACCCTTCTTTGATTAATAGTTCTGCTGTTTTTTTAACCTGGGTTGAATAAAGATTACCCAGTGATGGTAAATTCAGCTGGAAATAAACGCCCATATCCTTGAGCTGTATTAAATTTTTAAGATTATTCCAGTAATAAGTATATCGCTCGGGATGGGCATATACGGGCTTATATCCTGCTACATTAAGTTCCCACACAGCTGTCCTGACTATATCCGAATAATTAATGGTATTGGTTTCAATGAGGACATAATTATCGCCAAATGTTAATAGGTCTTTATTTTCAATGAGTTTCATAAAATGGCTATCCACATAGTATTCTGCAGCGGCTTCAACTTGCAGATTAATTTGATGTTCATGCAAAT
>CAYNBC010000220.1:0-4397 GCA_964395255.1 uncultured Sphingobacteriales bacterium
TTTTAATAATGCCCTAAATTATTAAAAATTAATTTATTCTGCAGCAAACATTTATATTTTTAGCTGCATAAGCATCATCCAGTCTGCCGTATTCCAGATTATGCGGGGCTGTTTTCACTATTTCTTTGTTCTCTTTAGCTTCTTTTGTAATTGTTATCATTGCGTCACAAAAACGGTCCAGCATTTCTTTGCTTTCTGTTTCGGTGGGCTCAATCATCAGGCATTCATGTACTATTAATGGGAAGTAAATAGTAGGCGGATGAATTCCATAGTCCATTAAGCGTTTGGCAACATCCAGCGTGGAAACATCATAATTTTTCTTTAAACTGTGGCTCGACAAAATAACTTCATGCATGATTTTGTAATCCTTGTAAGGAGCGTCAAAGTAATCTTTCAGACGCGATAAAATATAATTGGCATTTAAAACAGAATGATAGGATACCTTTTTTAACCCATCCTTGCCTAATATGTTAATGTAAACGAGTGCTCTGACCAGAATTCCAAAATGTCCATAGAAAGTCAAAAGTTTGCCGATTGAATCAGGACAATCACAATGAAGCCTGAAACCGTTTTCATCTTTGGTAATAACAGGATAAGGTAAAAATTTGGATAACACCTCTGTTACACCAATGGGTCCGGCTCCCGGGCCACCCCCGCCATGAGGTGTACTGAATGTTTTGTGTAAATTAAAATGCATAATATCAAAACCCATTTCTGCTGGCTTTACCAGACCCATAATAGCGTTCAGGTTTGCGCCATCCATATACATTAACCCATCCACTTCATGCACGAGCCTTGAAATTTCCTGGATGTTTTCTTCGAAAATACCTAAAGTATTAGGGTTGGTCAGCATCATTCCTGCCACCGACTCATTGAGCTTTGATTTAAGGTCATCCATATCAACCTGTCCGTTCGGGAGACTTTTGACGGATATTACCTTAAAACCATTCATGGCTGCTGAAGCTGGATTGGTACCATGAGCACTGTCGGGAACCAGAATTGTATTCTTTTCTTTTATGTTTCCTTTGCTTTTATGGTATGCACGAATTATGGAAATACCGGCAAATTCACCATGTGCTCCAGCAGCTGGTTGAAGGCTAATATATTTAAATCCTGAAATCCTGGATAACGCAATTTGAAGCTCGTACATCAATTTCAGAGCTCCCTGTACAGTATCTTCCGGCTGAAATGGATGTAAATAAGCAAATCCTTCAAGCCGGGCAATTTGCTCATTGATTTTGGGATTATATTTCATCGTACAACTGCCCAGTGGATAAAAACCTTTATCAATATGGTAATTCTTGACCGATAAATCTACCATATGACGCGCTAACTCATTTTCACTGACTTCCGGCAAGGCTAATTCTGTTTTTTTTACAAATCTTTCAGGTAGCTGATGGCTTACATCTGGCACATCTGCGTATCCAAGCGTATAAGCTTTTCTTCCAGCTTTACCTTTTGAAAATATGAGTTTATCTTCCATTTATAATTTCTTTTAAAAAATTGAAAAAATAGTTTATTAAAAGTTTTTTAATTCCTTTAAATACAGTTGAATCGTATTTTCCAGACCCAGATACAATGCGTCACATATCAGGGCATGTCCAATGGATACTTCTAGTAAATGAGGTATTTGGGAAGAAAAATAACGCAGATTCTTTAAATTTAAGTCATGACCTGCATTAACTCCGAGCCCCAATTCACATGCCTTCTGAGCAGCATTTTTATATGCTTTTATGGCTTCTTCTGGTGAGTGGGGGTATTTTCTCGCATACATTTCTGTGTACAGCTCTATTCGATCTGTACCCGTGTCAGCTGCATTTTCAATAATTTTAATATCCGGGTCAACAAAAATGGAAGTTCTTATTCCGTGCGATTTTAATTCTGAAATAATTTCTTTGAGGAAATTTTTAAATTTAATGGTGTCCCAACCATGATCAGAAGTTAGTTGATTGGGTTCATCAGGGACGAGTGTTACCTGGGCCGGTTGCACCTCCCGTACCATATTTAGAAATCTTTCTGTTGGATTTCCTTCAATATTAAATTCTGTTGTTAAAATCTCTTTTAATGCATATACATCACTGTACCTGATATGACGCTCGTCTGGGCGGGGATGAACCGTGATGCCTTCAGCACCAAATCGTTCACAGTCAAGCGCAAACTGAAGTACATCAGGCAAATTCCCTCCCCTCGAATTTCTTAATAAAGCAACCTTGTTAATATTCACACTTAATCGTGGCATAACTAATAGCGGTAATGTTCGGGTTTGAAAGGACCATTCTTGTTAACACCAATATATCTGGCCTGTTCTTCAGTCAATTCAGTGAGTTTAACACCCAGTTTTTCAAGGTGCAACCTGGCCACTTCTTCATCCAGATGTTTGGGTAAACGGTAAACACCCACTTTATACTCATTTTGCCAGAGCTCAATCTGGGCAAGTGTTTGGTTGGAGAACGAGTTGCTCATGACAAAACTGGGGTGTCCCATAGCACATCCTAAATTTACAAGACGGCCTTCTGCAAGCAAAATAATGGAATGTCCATCAGGAAAAATGTACTGATCAACTTGGGGTTTAATATTTACCCGCTTAATTCCGGGCCACTTTTTCAACCTATCAACCTGAATTTCATTGTCAAAATGACCAATATTGCATACAATAGCCATATTTTTCATGCCAGCCATATGCTCGGCAGTAATTACATCCCGGTTTCCAGTGGCAGTTACAAAAATATCAGCTTCGTCCAATACATCCTCCACACGCTTAACTTCATATCCTTCCATGGCTGCCTGTAACGCACAAATCGGGTCAATTTCAGTTACTATTACTCGGGCACCATTGGCACGGAGCGATTGAGCCGAACCTTTTCCAACATCCCCGTAACCGCATACAACAGCAACTTTACCACTAATCATAACATCTGTTGCGCGCTTTATCGCATCTACCAGAGACTCCCTGCATCCATATTTATTGTCAAACTTTGATTTGGTCACCGAATCGTTGACATTAATAGCAGGTACCAGTAACTCACCTCTGGCCTCCATTTGATACAAACGGTGAACTCCTGTTGTAGTTTCTTCAGAAACACCCCTCCAATCTTTAATTAATCGTGAGTAGGTATGCGGGTCTTCTTCCAGAGATTTTCTGATTTGATTCAATATGATCGCTTCCTCTTCATTCTCAGGCTCTTTATTCAATATGGAAGGGTCTTTTTCTGCTTTTACGCCTAAATGCAAAAGCAAAGTGGCATCACCTCCATCATCAACAATCAAATGAGGGCCTTTCCCTCCCGGAAATGTTAAAGCTTTTTGAGTTGCCCACCAGTACTCTTCCAGTGTTTCTCCTTTCCATGCAAAAATGGGTACTTTTTTATCCCTTACAACTGCAGCAGCAGCATGATCCTGTGTTGAAAATATATTACAGCTGGCCCATCTGACTTCTGCACCTAATTCAAGCAATGTTTCAATCAATACAGCCGTTTGAATTGTCATGTGTAACGAACCTGTGATTCTGGCTCCTTTTAAAGGCTTTTGTGGTGCATATTTTTTTCTGATACTCATCAATCCCGGCATTTCAATCTCTGCCAGTTCGATTTCTTTACGGCCAAAATCGGCTAAACCTATGTCCGCTATTTTGTAATCCTTAAACTCACTCATCTTTTCCATAAATTTTAAGAGAACAAAGCTATTAAAAAACTTTTATCCATATAATATCTACCTTTATTGATCATTTCCATTATCTGTTTTCAAATTATCCCTGTAAGAAAATGAAATTCAACACATAATGTAATTACTAAAAATTTTCATTAAAAAATTTGGTAAATTAAAAAAACAATATACCTTTGCACCCGCTTTTGACAAATTAATATTTTCCAGTTGCGGAAAAATCGTTCTTTCAGGGAGTTGTAAAAAAATGAAAATTTATTTGGCAACTTAAAATTGTCAGCTTAAATTTGCACTCCCGTTTTGGAATAAAAAATATCGGTCAATAGAGACTGAAAAGTTCTTTGAAGGATTGTGGAATCAATGAGGTTCTGAGTTGGAATAAAAACTTAAAAACTTTTTACTACGAAGAGTTTGATCCTGGCTCAGGATGAACGCTAGCGGCAGGCCTAATACATGCAAGTCGAACGGTAAGGTCCCGAGCAATCGGGATACACGAGTGGCAAACGGGTGAGTAACACGTATGCAACCTACCCTCAACCGGGGTATAGCTCCGAGAAATTGGAATTAATCCCCCATAATATCCTTGCATCGCATGATGCTCGGATTAAAGCTCAGGCGGTTGAGGATGGGCATGCGGCCCATTAGCTAGTTGGTGATGGTAACGGCTCACCAAGGCTACGATGGGTAGCTGGTCTGAGAGGATGATCAGCCACACTGGCACTGAGACACGGGCCAGA
>CAYNBC010000221.1:0-4395 GCA_964395255.1 uncultured Sphingobacteriales bacterium
ATATTGGTTATAATATAAGCCTGGTAAGTGGTTTTTCCTTTAATGACAGGTACTACAAGAATTTTGCATGCTGTATCCATCCCTTTCTCAAACAAAGCACCCGTACAAATAAAGGCTATATCAATAACTCCTGATTTTATCAAATCATTGGTTTCTTTATAGGATTTGTGCTGGCTAAACTGTATTTTCCTTTTAGCAAGTGAGCCAAAATAATTTAGCAAATCATTGTAGTAAATATAGGTCTCCTTGGGTGATGTCATGGAAGATATAGCTACATTTAGTCTATTTGTATCTTCTACAAGTCTAATTTGTTCTATCGTTCCTGTATCTGTAAAAGGAATAATTTCAGCCTTCTTATTATTTTCTGATTTGCAACTACTAATAATTAAGCTAATACAAAACAACCATAAACATAAATATCGCATGTAAAATATTTTCAAACAAAATTAGAAATTATTGTATTTTATAAATAACAGAAACTCATCTAAAAGTTAAAGCTCATTTTTATCCTGATAGTACATTTCCCCTAAGGCCAGATTTTCTTCAAAGCATTGCTTTGCGTGGTTTTTTTGATATCTGGAAAATCCCTTAAAAAAAATTAGCGAACCTTATTTTTTTATTAAAACAGTGTTATACCTTTGTGCCGCTTTTGAAATATGTTTTTTTGTTTAACCAAATGATTTTATATGACTTAAGTGAAAGAAAGATGAACAAAAACTTAACTTTTAGTGATTTGCTTGACCGTCAGACCGGTCAGGTAAATAACCCCCAGCAAGGGTTGGTTATTGGTAATCGAATTCCCAGAGATTACTTTATTACTAAAGGGACCGGAGAAAGCGATATTACTGTTCATGCAGGTTCATTTCATCTGGCTCTGAAAACAGCAGGTATTGAAAGATTTAACATTATGACTTACTCATCCATACTTCCGGGTATAGCCCGTGAGGTGGAAAAACCTGCTGAATTCGTGCATGGTGCAGTAATGGAAAGCATTCTTGCGGTCGCTAATGGTACACAGGGGGAAAGATTGACAGCCGGCATCATTTGTGGCTGGTTATATGACCGTAATAATGGAGAACGCTTTGGCGGGCTCGTTTGTGAACATAATGGAAATTACCCTGTGGACGAAATCCAACAGTTGCTTCATAGCAGTTTGTTTGAGTTGTATCAAAACGGATTTGAAGACGATTTTGAACTCAGGGATATCCGTACCATTACGGAAACTTTTGTTCCGAAAAAAAGGTATGGTACGGCACTGGTTGCCCTTTGCTTCACCAATTATATATATCCGGTTTTATCATGAAAAACTTTGGTGACCTTCCTCCGGAGTATTCCTCTTTCGAAAACTCCAGCATAGTAATTTTACCTGTTGCCTATGATGGCACGAGTACCTGGAAAAAAGGTGCAGACAAAGGTCCTGAAGCTATACTTGAAGCTTCGGCCAATATGGAATTATACGATATCCAGACCGGAACTGAAGTTTATAAAAAAGGTATTTATACAGCTCCTGTTCTGGGCCATTTCACAACACCCGAAGAAATGGTTTCAACCGTAAAAAAAGAAGTTGCCCGTCTGGGAAATGATAAATTTCCTGTCATTATAGGTGGTGAACATTCGGTTAGTATAGGGCCTATACAGGCTATGGCCGAAAAATATCCGAACCTGACCGTACTTCAGATTGATGCACATACAGATTTGAGAGACTCGTATCTGGGCTCCCCCTATAATCATGCATGTGTTATGGCACGGGCTTCGGAAGTGGCTCAAATTGTTCAAATTGGCATCCGAAGTATGGATATATCAGAATGGGAAAGAGCCGATATAAACCGTATTTTCTTTGCCCATCAAATAATGTCAGGTTCAGATTGGATGGACAAAGTTCTTGACCTGCTTACTGAACATGTTTATATTACAATAGATCTGGATGGTTTTGACCCTTCGATTGTTCCTGCTACGGGTACACCTGAACCGGGTGGGCTGGATTGGTACACCGTGAACCATTTGCTTGAAAAAGTTGTTGCAAAAACCGAAATTGCCGGTTTTGATGTAGTGGAATTATGCCCCAATCCTTACAGCCAGCCCTCCGATTTTTTGGCAGCAAAGTTGATTTACAGGCTTTTAAGTATGATTTTTAAAACAAATAAAAAATGAATAAAAAAGATTTACTGAAAGAAACTATAGAGCATATAGATTTTACAAAAATAGATGCTGTTCCCATCATTGAAAGTATGAAAAAAATGTCTTTCAGTTCACGGGACACAGCACGGGCCGCTGACATTTTCGTTAAAATGTTGAATGACCCTGAGTGTACTATTATTTTAACACTTGCCGGAAGCACCTCGGCAGCCGGATGTATGCAGATTTATGCTGATATGATTAAATACAATATGATTGATGTGGTCGTTGCTACAGGCGCTTCCATCGTTGATATGGATTTCTTTGAAGCCCTTGGATTTAAACACTACAAAGGCAGAACCGACATTCCTGACGCACGCTTAAGAGAACTCTACATTGACCGTATTTACGATACTTTTATTGACGAAGAAGAACTGCAGATTTGTGATGATACCATACGAAAGATTGCTGATGCTCTTGAATACAGACCCTATTCCAGCCGTGAATTTATTTATGAAATGGGAAAATGGCTCCGGAACAACGCAGTGAAAAAGGGTTCACTGGTTCAACTGGCATATGAACATGGTGTTCCCGTTTTCTGCCCCGCTTTTTCTGATAGCAGTGCCGGTTTTGGACTGGTGAAACATCAATGGCTGCATCCTGAAAAACATGTTTCTATCGATTCGGTAAAAGATTTCCGTGAACTTACCATGATTAAAATGGAAGCCCCAACCAGTGGTTTGTTTATGATTGGAGGAGGTGTTCCCAAAAATTTTGCACAGGATACTGTCGTTTGTGCTGAAGTTCTGGGCAAAGAAGTACCCATGCATAAATATGCAGTTCAGATTACCGTTGCTGATGTTAGAGACGGTGCATGCTCCAGCTCCACGCTCAAAGAAGCATCTTCCTGGGGTAAGGTTGATACGGTCTTCGAACAAATGGTCTTTGCCGAAGCCACTACCGTCCTACCTCTGATAGCTAATTATGCCTATCAGAAGGTACATCTTTCCACTCGTCCCAGACGAAACTGGACAGCTCTTTTTGAAAACGCCTGAAATTGTCTCAACTTTTCTTTGAATCGAGTAAATGATTTTACCTTTACCGGTATAATGAAAGTCCATGAACAGGCTTGAATTACTGAAAAAATTTTTACCTGGCCTGATTCCCCTCCTGGTTTTTGTGCTTGTTGATGCTCTCTGGGATACCAGAATAGCCCTTGTAATTGCTGTAGCTACAGGTATTTTATATTTTATTTACTTCAGGATACGCTACAAACAGTACGATAAATTCATATTGCTCGACACGGCTTTACTCGTTGTTCTTGGGGGTATTTCATGGTGGTTGCAGGATGACATTTTTTTTAAACTGAAACCTGCACTCGTTGAGCTTATATTATGCGTTTTTCTGGGTATCTCGGCTTTTACACCCAACAACCTTCTCCTGAAAATGACAGGCCGGTATATGACCGGAATGAAATTTAACCCCTACATGGCCAGGAAAATCAAAAGAAGCAGTGTTTTTCTTTTCTGGATTATTCTTTTTCATACAATTCTCATTGTGGTTGCCGCTTATAGCTGGTCAGATTCTGTCTGGGCTTTTGTTAGCGGGGTACTTTTTTATATTCTTTTTGCTCTTTACTTTCTTTATGAATACTTCAACAACAAAAGACTGGCAAAACAGGAATGGCTTCCACTGGTCAATCAGAAGGGGGAAGTAATAGGCAGTGCACCCCGTTCGGAATGTCATAAAGGACCCGGCTTGCTTCATCCTGTGGTTCATTTGCATGTGTTCAATGCAAAAGGTGAATTGTTTTTACAAAAAAGAAAAGAAAATAAAAAAGTACAACCCGGAAAATGGGATACATCTGTAGGTGGGCATATCTCACTGGGTGATACGGTTGAGCAGGGATTGATTCGTGAAGCGAAAGAAGAACTGGGTTTGAAAAATGTTAAACCTGTGCCGCTTTTCCAATATGTATGGGAAACTTCCATAGAATCAGAAATGGTTTATAGTTTTGCCTGCCGCTACGATAAACCTATCCATTGGGATAGCTCCGAAATATCAGACGGGCGCTTCTGGTCACTGGATGAAATAAGAAAAAATTTGAATCAGGGAATATTTACGCCCAACTTTATCAAAGAATTTGAAATGCTGGAAAAAGTGGGATGGGGAGTTTAGAGGGGGATGAAAATTTTAGGCAATAAATTGATTCGTTGGCTAAATTGAAATATCGAATGTACCGGACAAGAAGAACGGTCATCAAACACATAAAATTTTGAT
>CAYNBC010000222.1:0-4362 GCA_964395255.1 uncultured Sphingobacteriales bacterium
ATCCATTAGTGTAAAAAACCAGAAGATTAAGATTCCCCAGAGAATATCATGATTCCATATGATACAGGAATCATTAACCCTGAGATTTCCACTCTTTAACCGCTTCGATAAGTGCGGGTAGTACTTTTAAAGCATCACCCACTATGCCGTAGTCTGCCACTTCAAAGATAGGAGCTTCTTCGTCTTTATTGATGGCTACGATGCATTTGGAGGAGCTTACACCTGCCACATGCTGGATGGCGCCACTGATACCACAGGCTATATATAAATTGGGTGCAATGATTTTACCTGTTTGACCTGTATGTTCTTCATGGGGTCTCCAGCCTTCATCAGATACGGGTCTTGAACAGGCAGTTGCGCCACCAAGTAAATCGGCCAGTTCTTCAATAGGTCCCCAATTTTCAGGTCCTTTCATACCTCGTCCACCTGAAACAACAATTTCAGCATCCGTGAGCAATACTTTTCCGCTCACCTTTTTTGTATCCACCACACGGGATTGAAAATCTTCATCTTTTAGTTCAGATTTTAAGGGTATTATTTCTATGGGTTTCTTGTTTTCCTTGATTTCAATGGAATTGGGAGCCAGGGTAATGATGGCTTTTTCGGTTTTTACTTCTACATGGGCAAAAGCTTTACCTGTGAAACATTTTTTTCTGATAACAAAAGGTGAAAAGGAAAGAGGAACATCTACGGCTCCTGTTACCAGTCCCGCTTTGATTTTTGCAGATACACGGGGTGCCAGAGCTTTGCCAGTAAAATTGTGAGCAAATACGATAAATTGAGGATTTACTCTGGATATGACATCTAAAATAACCCGGGTATAGGCCTTATTTTCAAGCTGAATCAATCTCTCATCTTCCATTTTATAAACGCTGGAAATCCCCCAGTCACCCAGGGATTTAAGTTCTTCATCATCTACTTTACCGATGGAAACAGCTACTGCTTCTGTATTCAGTTTTTCTGCGACCTGAGATGCATAAGTGCATATTTCGCGGGTAATTTTTTTAAATTTTCCGTCCCAATTTTCTGTATATACTAAAACTGCCATTTGAATACTATTTTATTGATAATTAAATAACTTTAGCTTCTTCGTGTAACAAACGAACCAGTTCTTTGACATTATCAGCCGGTATCATTTTACATTTACCTTTAGGCGGGGGTAATTGATATTCCTTGAATTCTGTAAGGGGTTCGACTTCTACGGGAGGAACGATATCCAATGGCTTTTTACGAGCCATCATAATACCTCTCATAGCGGGTATTTTGGGGTTGATGGCAATACCTTTTTGCACAATAGCAACAAGGGGCAGCTGTGTGGAAAGTATCTGTTGCCCTCCATCAATTTCGCGCTGCACTACAAGCTGACCATTTTCGATATCGATACGGGAAACATTAGAAACGGAAGGAAAGTCGAGGAGTTCTGCAAGCATACCTCCAACAGCATTTCCATTGTAATCGGAGGATTCGATACCGCACATGATAACATCATAATCACCTTTTTTAATTACTTCGGCTAACTGGAAAGCCGTATAATAAGCATCTGTAGGCATACAATCCACGCGAATGGCATTATCGGCACCAACAGCCAGTGCTTTTCTGAGGGTATTTTCCGTTTCGGCAGGACCGGCATTAATCACAGTGATTTTTTCCACTTGATCAGGATAAGCTTCCCTCAATTCAATCGCTCTTGTTAAAGCCAGTTCATCCCAGGGATTGATAATCCATTGAACTCCCTGTGTATCAAATTTTGTATTATTATCCGTAAACCTGACCTTGGTTGTTGTGTCAGGTACATTGCTGATGCAAATTAAAAATTTCATAGCTTTATTTTATGTTGTTGCAAATATCATAAAAACACTTTGAATAAAATTTTTTATGGAATTATTCTTCCGAAGATTTCAAAATATCCAGATTTGTCCATAGGGGACGTGCACTGTCAGCGATAAAGTAATTTCCTTCGTTGAGAGAAGATTTTATCAACCATTTTTTATCCATTTGATAAAAATTAATATCAGCTCTCTGCAATGTATCCCGTGCATTTATGTTTAGCGTGAGGTATGGAGATTTTGCCATCAAGGTTTGTTCATCATCAGCAAATCCAAGTGATGATAGGCGATTTAAAGCATTGACCAACTCGGCAGCTACAGCACTGTCAGCCGCTTTTTCTCCCAGATACCATTGATTTTCTTTTTTGGTAAGTGAAATGGGTGTAAGATTGGGGAAAGCGAAATCAAGGCTGTTCCATTGAGCCATAGGTGGTAAAATGGTTCTTTTTCTCCATGCATTGATGCCTGCCTTGAAAGTTCCTTCCATGTAGGATTCAGCAGCATAAGTTTCATCTTCTTCAGGCAAACGACAATAGGTAATGACCTGGGATTGATTTTGAAATGACATACTTCCGAGAATAATGTCATGTTGTCCTTTGTCATCAAATATACTTAGAAGTGTCCCTACACTATCCACTCCGTATTGAGGAAAATCATCCCTGG
Organism: uncultured Sphingobacteriales bacterium; assembly: GCA_964395255.1. Lineage (GTDB taxonomy): Bacteria > Bacteroidota > Bacteroidia > CAILMK01 > JAAYUY01 > CAYNBC01. The sequence goes on from CAYNBC010000222.1 coordinate 2,490, forward strand.
AGGTGGATGCAAGGCGGGAGGGTTTGAGCTTTTTAAGCTCTGAAAAAGCTCTGTTTACGAAATCTTCATCTGCTTCATATTTAAAGCCGGTATTGTTAACGACAAACCATTTGTTGTTTTCTTTGACAACATCATAGCCTTTTTTGGGGTCAAATTCAGGTTTTATAGTGAATTTGTTGATTTGGTCAAAGTTCAGGGTAAAGAATTCGGTTTTTAGCGTCCCTGTTGATTTTCTTTTCTCATTCCATTTAATAACAACCACAAGAGCAGCCAGTATAATTAAAATAATCAGAAGTTGAGATGTTTTTAGTTTCATAGTTTGCCATTTTTAAATTTTACCTTCAAGCCATTTCATTTTCTTTCTTTTCTGATATTGAGAGCGTAAAAATCCAATAATCAAAACCAGAATGATGGGACTTAAAACATTGGCATAGCGAATAAAATTTTTCTTTTTATCGTCCATTTCTTTAATGGGTCTTCCTGTTACTGTTTTTGTACGCAGTTCAGCCAGCCCGGTTTCATCCGACAACCAGTCAACGGCATTGGCTACAAAGTTTATGTTATCCATGGTTCCCTGAATCCGTCCCTGTTTGTCGTTGAGGCAAAAATCCCCGTTGGCTACCACTATCATACGGGCCTTTTTATCACTATTGAACTTACCTTCAACAGAAATAGCCACTGGAATGTATTTTCTATAAAAATCTTTTTCCGTCCATTGTTTCATGATATCGAAAAATATGGGAGCAGGAGAGATACCCGATTTTTCAGAAGATTTAATGAGTTCGGTAACCTGAAAAGAAGTATCCATATCTTCATAGCTAATTTCACTAACGAAGGGGAGTAATATGGATTCCATGCCTTTGGTAACGGGATGATCAGCGAAATTGGAAAAGATTGGCAAATAAGGAAAAAGCATGGGAGTATTGAAAATAAAATTACCCTGTCTTTGCTGGACAGATATTTGCCCACAATTTACATCATAAACAAGGTTGGGTTTAATTTCAATACCTTTTCTCAAAAGCCAGTTTTCAAGGATGATATTTCGAGTTGTGGCATTTCCCTGTCGCAGATTGCCTTTTACACGGCTAAAGGCAATAAAAATGTTACCTCCATTTTTCAAATATTCATCGAGTTTGATGAGTTCTTTTGAGGTGAAACTGTCTGTAGGATTAATAATAATGATGGTTTTGTACTTGTCGGGGATGGGTTTATCTTCTTCGATAGTATATGTTTCAACCTGGTAAAGTACAGATAGAAGTTCGTTCACCTGAGAGAGCTGCTCCATTTTAGCTTCGTTGTGTCCCTGAAGGATTGCGACATAGGGTTTTTCTATATTCGAAGTTTTTTTGATAGCAAAAGTCAGTGCATATTCCATAGGAGAACCCGGTTGAATAGCAGGAATGACTTCAGACTTTTCACCCTGCTGCACCACTGCACCCAGATACACTTTTTGCTGTTGAAACTTATCTTTTTTATTGATGTTCAGTAATAACGGTTGAACACCTTTACGAGCAGCCTCCTGTTCGGTTTCTTCTGATTCGTTGGGATTTACAAATTTATACACTACTTTGTTGTTGGAATAGGCTTCATATTCGCTTAACATATCCCTGAAATCATTTTTTAATTTTTGAATTTCAGGAGGCAGTTCTTTTGAAAAATATGCGGTTATGGTAACAGGTTGCTCGAGGTTTTTGAGTATGTCTTTTGTAGCTTTACTCAATGTAAACTGTTTGTCTTCGGTAAAGTCCAGCCTGAAATAAAAGCTGTTAAAAAGAATATTAATGAGAATAATGATTCCAATAATAATCAGCAACCTGCTTAGTGCTTGAGATTTACTGTTCAGCATAGCTTAATCAATTAAAAGTCTTTTTGA
>CAYNBC010000223.1:0-3972 GCA_964395255.1 uncultured Sphingobacteriales bacterium
CTTTATTTCCAGAAACACAGGAATATTTAATTTTTTTCATGGTTAAGCATCTCTTAACCCTATTTCCTTGGAAGTAAAAAATACTTTGGTCAGTTTGAAAATAAAGTTTTTGATGAGGAAAGTTAAATATTTTCCAGACTTCACCACCAGGGCCTTTATTTAATGAATCATGGACAAACAGTGATTTATAATTTAACTGTCCATTACTGCTTTCTTCAAGATAACCTATTTCTTCAAATGCACCTGCATAAATCCTTCCCGAATCATCTGTTGAAAGGGAACGAACTATGGAACGATTTGAAACCGGATACAGATTCCATTGATTCCCATCAAACTCAAGAATACCCTGGTTATTGGCAACATAAAGAATGCCCGATTTGTTTTGAACAAAACACCAGTTTTGGGTGGCTGCATGGTATTCTTCTTTGGTGTAATGCTTTATATATGGAAGTCCTGTGTGCTTAGTTTGAGCGCAGAGAAATGTGGTTGACAGGAATGAATTTAGAATTATACCGACACAAAGGGCTATATATTTCTCTTTATTCAGATTTATTGACTTATTCATTTATAAAATTGTTAAATAAAATTGAATAATACCGTTATCCAAAGTTAATAAAGATTTTTTTTGTTGAGAAAGTGGAGATGATATGTAGAAAATCTAAAATTTACTAAGAATCATTCTATTGATGTATTTATGATGTAGTGAAAAAAATGGTTTGAGAAAGTCATGTATAGGTAATAATTTTCATTATTCGAAAATAACAGGCTTATTTTTGGTGCAAATTAAATCTTTTGTCAGGGAACTCATTTATATTTCAGATTATCATTTCGGCAACAGTCTTTTTAAACCTGTTTTCGTGCCGGAATGATCGGTCTGAAAAAGAATTTCAGGTTAACGATGATGAATTTATTGAGGATTTAATTTCAAAAATGACCCTGGACGAAAAGATTGGGCAATTGAGTTTGGTTCAATCACCAGGCAATATGAGTAATCCTGACTTTATCACTAAGTTAAAGCTGGGAGTGATAGGAGGAATACTGAATGAAGTTAATGCTGAAACTATTCGATTATATCAGGAAGTTGCCATAAAGGAGAGCCGGCTTGGAATACCTCTTATCTTTTCCCGGGATGTAATTCATGGCTTTAAAATTATATATCCTGTAAATATTGGCATGGCAGCCAGTTTTGATGAAAAACTTGTTGAAAGATGTTTTGCGGCCGCTGCTCATGAAGCAATGCAGTCTGGTATTCGTTGGGCACTTGCGCCTATGGTGGATATTTGTCGCGACCCCAGATGGGGCAGAGTTGCAGAAAGTTTTGGAGAAGACCCTGAATTAACTGCCGCTATGGGATTAGCTGCCCTGCATGGCTTTCATCTCAAAAACCAGTTTGGAACAAAAACCATGGCAACCTGTGCCAAACATTTTGTGGGTTATGGTGCAGTAGAAGGTGGCAGAGATTACAATACAGTTTCAATCCCGTGGGTTGACCTTGAAAATATTTATCTTAAACCTTTTAAATCATTGGTTCAAAACGGTGTGGATGCTGTAATGACATCATTTACCGAATTAAATGGTATTCCCATGACGGCAAATGAAAAACTGGTTCGTTATTATTTGAAAAATAAGCTGGATTTCGAAGGGGTAGTGGTTAGTGATTGGGAATCCATTTCTGGCCTTATTACTCATGGTGTGGCTAATAATTCTGAGCATGCAGCCCTTTTAGCTTTTCGTGCCGGCATTGATATGGAAATGGCCTCCATGAACTACAGGGATTATCTGAAGTCCCTTCTGGAAAAGGGAGAGGTTTCAGAATTACAAATTAATGAAGCTGTCAGGAGAGTTTTAAAAATGAAAAAAGAATTAGGCTTATTTGAGCACCCTTTTATAAATCCTGAAATCACCACACAAATGCTTCCGGATTCTCACTTTCAACTGGCAGAGCAATTATGCAGGGAAAGTATGGTGTTGCTGAAAAACGATTCCATTCTGCCACTTTCTGAGAAAATAAAAAAAGTTGCAGTCATAGGCCCTATGGCCAATGATAGATATGAGCAACTGGGGACATGGGTATTTGATGGTGATACCCAATTAACAGTAACACCCTTGCAGGCTATTCGTTCGTTTCTCGGTAATGACAGGGTTGTATATGCTCCCGGACTTCTTTATTCCCGCGACCATGATAAAAAAAGATTTAAAAAAGCCATAGAGGCAGCACGTCAGTCGGAAGCCATTATTTTTGTCGGAGGGGAAGAAGCCATACTAACAGGTGAAGCTCATTGCAGAGCAAAATTGCAACTTCCAGGAGCTCAGAATGAACTCATCAGGGAATTAAAAAAAACAGGTAAACCATTGATTCTGGTTATTATGACTGCCAGGCCACTAACCATAACTGAAATAATGCCTTATGCAGATGCCATTTTGTATGCATGGCATCCCGGCACCATGGGTGGCAAAGCCATTTCTGACCTGTTATTTGGTAAATATTCACCTGCGGGCAAATTACCTATCACTTTTCCAGTGCATCCAGGGCAAATTCCGGTTTATTATAATCACAAAAACACGGGTTCTCCTCCATCGGAGGAAAGCTGGATTAAAATGGAAGATATTCCAATAAGGGCTTTCCAAACCTCACTGGGTAATACAAGCCACTATCTTGACCTGGGTTATGAACCATTGTTTCCCTTTGGATATGGCTTGAGTTATACAACATTTACATATCAGAATCTCAGTTTATCCCATTCGAAATTGAACATAACCGATAGTCTGGTTGTTGAATTTGATTTGAGCAATACAGGAAAATATACAGCTACAGAAGTAGCACAGCTGTATTTGCGTGACTGGGTGGGTAGCATTACACGGCCTGTCCGGGAATTAAAAAGATGGAAAAGAGTCCGCTTGAACCCCGGAGAAACCAGGCATATTCAATTTGTCCTTTATCCCGAAGATTTGAGTTTTTACAATGCCGAACTGGAGAAAATAATTGAGCCAGGTAAGTTTTCGGTGTTTGTTGGTTCTGACTCCAGAGCCACCTTACAAAAAGATTTTATTGTGGAAGAAGATAAAAAGGAACCATGAAAATTAACCGCAGATACATATTTATGGTGAGCCTGATTGTGGCTCTTGGAGGTTTTTTAATGGGATTTGATGCTTCTGTTATTTCAGGAGTGGTTAAATTTATTGAACCTGAATTTGGTCTTTCCAAGATTCAGCTGGGCTGGTCAGTCAGTTCTTTGACCCTGACAGCCACATTGGCCATGTTATTGGCAGGTCCTTTGAGTAATAAATACGGAAGAAAAAAACTACTTTCTACAGCTGCTTTATTATATTCTGTTTCGGCTATTACTTCAGCTCTGGCACCCAATTTTACATCTCTTGTACTGGCACGTATGCTGGGAGGTTTTGGAGTGGGAACTTCCCTGATTGTAGCACCCATGTATATCGCTGAAATCTCACCTGCCAGAATAAGGGGGCAAATGGTTTCCTTTAATCAGTTGAATATTGTAATAGGTATTTCGGCAGCTTTTTTTTCCAATTATCTAATCCTCAGATGGGCAAATTCAGGAATGGAATGGGCTCATAAATGGGGTATTGAGCAGCATCCATGGAGATGGATGCTGGGAACCGAAACTCTTCCGGCACTTTTTTACTTCTTTGCTTTGTTTTTTGTGCCGCGTAGTCCAAGGTGGTTAATTATGATGGGATTTGATGAGGAGGCTAAGAATATAATGCGTAGAGCCGGTAGCGAAAAACTTGCTCAAATCGAATATGAAAATGTAAAAGCATCTCTCAAAGCGGAAGAGTCCAGACCCCGCGCCTCATTGAAATCAATATTTCAACCTTCTTTGCGGACTGTTCTGACTATCGGTATTGTTATCGCTGTTCTTCAACAAATCACAGGAATTAATTCCGTGTTTTTCTATGCGCCTATAATTTTTGAACAAACAGGCATTGGAACCGATGCCTCTTTTT
>CAYNBC010000223.1:3982-4298 GCA_964395255.1 uncultured Sphingobacteriales bacterium
CTGGTAGGCCTTGTGAATCTTCTATTTACGATTCTTGCTATTTTCACTATTGACCGGTTTGGCCGGAAACCTCTTTTGATTATGGGCGTGAGTGGAATTGCCATTTCCATGTTTCTTTTATCGTATGGTTTTGGTTCCGCAACCTATACACTGGAAAAAAACTCATTGCGGGAGTTAAATCCTGAAATTAATGTGGAAAAATTAGAGCCTTTAATAGGGAAAACTTATTACAGTGATGTAAGTTTTAAAAAAGCTTTATCAGAACATATTGGAAAGGAATATGCTAAAAAATACGAGTCGGAATTTATAAAAATGG
>CAYNBC010000224.1:0-4284 GCA_964395255.1 uncultured Sphingobacteriales bacterium
GTAATAGGATTTTTCCAGTTTCTAAGCCTGTCTTTTTCCATTACCTCCCTGATTCTGGACTCTACCTTTTCAAAATTCCTTTTAATCTGAGCAATTTTTCTGAGGTTTTTCGAAGTAACATCCGCTTTGGCCAGTAAAAGCAAATCATCCAGGTCGTCACCAGCTTCTACAATCAGTCTTCTAATAGCTGAGTCAGTTACATGAGGTTCTGCCAGTGCTGCTGGCCGGAGGTGCATAAAAACCAGCTTTTTCACATAATTCAGTCGTTCGTGTATGGGTAATTTCAATCTTTTAAATATATCAACTACCATACGGGCACCCACTACTTCGTGATTATAAAATGTCCATTTTCCGTTTTCATCAAATTTTTTGGTAGGAGCTTTTCCAATATCATGAAGCAATGCTGCCCATCTCAGCCATAAATTATCCGAGTATTCAGCCAGGTTGTCCACGACCTGTATAGTATGTCTGAAATTATCTTTATGAGATACATTGTCAATGGTCTCTACGCCTTTTAAAGCGCTTAATTCCGGCAAAACAAGGTCCAATAATCCTGTTTTGTCCAATAGATAAAATCCGATGGAAGGCTTATTGGCAAGTAAAATTTTATTTAATTCATCTGTAATTCGCTCGACAGATAAAATTTTTATCCTTTCTTTACAATGAACAATGGCTTCGAAAAGGGCTTTTTCCAGTGAAAAATGAAATTGAGTTGCAAAGCGGATAGCCCTGAACATTCGTAACGGGTCGTCTGAAAATGTAATTTCAGGATTAGTGGGCGTCCGGATAATTTTATTTTTAATATCATCCAATCCGTTAAATATATCAATCCATTCACCGGGATTTTTGCCGGATAAACTAATAGCAATGGCGTTGATGGTGAAGTCCCTTCTGCGAAGATCATCTTCAAGAGTGCCTTCTTCTACAATGGGTTTCCGGGAATTTCTGCGGTACGACTCTTTTCTGGCACCAACAAATTCTATTTCATGGTTTTTATAAACCACCCTTGCAGTACCAAAATTTTTATAAACCACAACCTTAGAAGTATTTACATAATTGGCAAACAAGCGGGCAAATTCAATTCCGCTGCCTATTACAAGAATATCCACATCTTTAGAAGGACGGTTCAAAATCAAATCCCTTACATAGCCCCCTACTACATATATTTCATAATTTTTTTCAACGGCCAGTTCATGAAGTTTTATGAATACTTCCTTACTGAAGATTTCATTAACAATATGTTGTTTCAGCTTTTGCAAAAAGGTGCAAAATTTTAATTCATTATCTTTTGCGTTGAACCTGTCTTTGCTGTTTTTGCAGCTCTTCAAGGCGTTTTTGCCATCTGGATTTGGGTTTCTTTGCTGATTTGCTTTTGTTTGCTTCTATTTGTTTTCTCAGCTTATCTTCATCAATAAACACTTTAAATAAATATTGCTGACCAAAAGTGATAATGTTTGCCAGGAAATAATAATAGCTGAGCCCTGCACTGTAATTATTGAAGAATCCCAGAAACATGATGGGCATAATATATTGAATAATTTTCATTTGCTTGGCCTGGTCTCCCGTCATCATGTTGCTGTTCATACGGGTATAAATGATAGTTGATATGGTCATAAGCAGTGTAAACAAACTAACATGGTCGCCATATCCCGGAATACGAAAACCATTGGGAAAATCCCAGATAGAATCATAAGTGGAAAGGTCATGTGCCCAGAGAAAACTTTGTTGCCTCAACTCGATAGAAGATGGGAAAAACCGGAACAACGCTATGAGGATGGGCATTTGTAGCAACATAGGTAAGCAACCACCCAATGGGTTTACACCTGCTGAACGGTAAAGTTTCATTTGCTCGGTTTGAAGTTTTGCAGGGTCTTTTCCTACCTTTTCTTTCAGTGCGTCCAGCTCCGGTTTCAGTACCCGCATTTTGGCTGTAGATAGATACGAGCGGTATGTCAGGGGTAAAAGAAGAAGCTTAATAAATATGGTGAGTAATAGAATTATAATTCCATAGTTTGAAATATATCTATTCAAAAAGTTAAATACTGGAATGACAAGAACAGTGTTGATCCACCGTAGCAATCCTCTTCCTAAAAATATCTGCCTTTCGAGCTTGAGTTTGTATTTTTTCAGGGTAGTAAAATGATTGGGGCCAAAATAAAACCTCATCCTATATTCGTTTTCGGAAGCATGCTTATAGGGAAAAGAAAGGATGGCAGATAGTTTTTTCCTCGAATAGCTGTCTTCCACCGGCTCCGATTTAATCAAGCCCCTGATAAAATAATCCTCCGAAATTAAAGTTTGATTGAAAAAATGCTGTTTAAAAGCAACCCACTGAATTTTCCCCCTCAATTGTTCTTCCGATTCTCTCATATCGTTAAGGAACTCGGGAGACTCATTAGCAAAACGGTAATAAATAGTAGTGAAATTACGAGTGATTCTTGCGCTTTGTTTGGTCTGTGGTCTTTCCAGTTGTTTGGTTTCTACATTCCAGGTCAAATCCAGATAGGTGATATTCCGGGGAATAATCTTATCCAGGCCTTTCATTTTAATATTAAAGCCGACCATATAATCATTTCCCGAAAGCGAAAATTCATGAATCAAAGCTGTAGATTCATCCAGTTGTACCACAAAATCAATAACTGCCGAATCGCCATCTTTGACAAAAACACTTCCTCCTTGAGGTTTGAAATAAAGGTCTGATGATTTGATAAAATTGCCCTGATAGGCAATATTATAATTAAAATGTGAATTTAATTCATCAATAAGAACAAGCGGATTGGAATCATAGGTTCTGTATTTTTTCAATTCTGCATATACAATCCTCCCACCTTTAGACGATACTTTTATTTTAAGCAGTTCATTTTCAAGGGTAATAGTTGTGTCTTTACCTATCAAATGAGGAGCAAATATTCCATATTTACTTTGAAGAGCCTGAGTATCAGGATTTTCAGCAATTTCTTCCTCCTCAGGTTTATTTTCTTCCCATTTTTTTTCCTGTACAACCACGCTGGTGTCTACCTGTGCCGCAGCAATCGAATCCTGAATGTGTTTTTGTCTTTCCAGTTCTTCAGGGCTGGGTTGCGTATACCACATCCACACAAACATCAGGAGGGCAATTAAAAAGAAGCCAATCAACGAATTTCTATCCATGTAGCACTTTTATTAAAGCTGCAAAAATAGAAAATTATTGAAGAGATTAAAGTTTCCAGTAGAATATATAAATATCCTTATAAGTACTGTTCATGTAGTTTTCAAAAAAAACCTACATTCGAAATAAAAAAACATGGAGTGGATAGATCTACGAAGCGATACCGTAACACGGCCCACACAGGGTATGCTTGATGCCATGATGCATGCCCGGGTCGGAGACGATGTTTTTTCAGAAGACCCTGCTGTTAACGAACTGGAAGAGAAGGCAGCTCGTATGTTTGGTAAAGAAGCAGCTATTTTTTGTGCTTCCGGTACCATGACCAACCAGATTGCCATCAAAGTCCATACTAATCCGGGTGATGAAGTTATTTGCAGCAGCCTGTCTCATATTTATCATTACGAAGGTGGTGGTATAGCCTTCAATTCCGGAGCATCTGTCAGATTGATTGAGGGGGACAGGGGACGAATTACAGCCGCCCAAATTGAGCAAAATATCAATGCTGATAATATTCATTTTCCTATCAGTCGGTTGGTATCGCTTGAAAATACAGTGAACCGAGGAGGTGGCAGTATTTATGATTTTCATGAATTACAGAAAATACATCAATTGTGTAAGCAAAAAGGTCTTAAACTGCACCTCGATGGAGCACGATTATTTAACGCACTTGTTGAAACAGGGCATACACCTGCAGAATTTGGTCCATTGTTCGATACTATTTCCATTTGTCTTTCAAAAAGTCTTGGAGCACCCGTAGGAAGTTTATTAATCGGTTCCAGAGAAGATATCAAAATGGCCAGGCGTATCAGAAAAGTTTTTGGCGGAGGCTGGCGACAGGCTGGCTTTCTGGCTGCTGCCGGGATTTATGCTCTGGAGCATCATATTCAGCGATTGAAAGAAGACCACCTGAAAGCGCGTAACCTCGCCAGTTTAATTTCCGGTCTTGCCATGGTTACCCATATAGAACCCGTGGACACTAATATTTTGATTTTTAATGTGGATGCAAAGTATGGCGCTGCTCAGTTTGTGGCCCAACTTGAAAAACACAAGATCAAGGCTTTAGACATCGGATATGAACGGGTGAGAATGGTGACCCATCTGGATATTACGGATGAAATGATGGATTATCTTAATCC
>CAYNBC010000225.1:0-1091 GCA_964395255.1 uncultured Sphingobacteriales bacterium
GTATCACCTTTCACCTATGATACCCGAGCCATTTATTGAGGTCTGGAAAAAAGGACTTGAAAAAGGTTCTTATTATCTCAAGCTATGTGGTTCGGGAGGTGGGGGCTTTTTGCTTGGTTTTGCCGAAGATCTGGAATATGCCAAACAGGAACTGGAAAAAATGAATATCAAAATAATTCCTCTTACGGAATGGGCATAGCCATTACCTCACATTTAAATGCGCAAAAAAATGATGAAATTATACAGCATCAACACAGGTTATTTTAAACTTGATGGAGGAGCCATGTTTGGGGTAGTCCCCAAAGTAATCTGGTCCAAAACCAATCCAGCCGATGAAAACAATTTATGTTCATGGGCCATGCGTTGTTTGTTGATTGATACCGGTGACCGGAAGATATTGATTGATAACGGTATAGGAGACAAACAAAGCAAAAAGTTTTTTTCCCATTATTATCTTCATGGAGATGATTCGCTACTAAAATCTCTTGCCAGATATGGCTATAAGCCTGAAGATATTACTGACAATATTTTGACTCACCTGCACTTCGACCATGCAGGTGGAGGAATTGTCAGACAAAATGGAAATCTTGTACCTTTATTTCCCAATGCCAGATTCTGGGTTAGCAAACGGCAATGGGAATGGGCTGTTATAAAACCCAATGCACGGGAAAAAGCTTCATTTCTGGAAGAAAACCTTCTACCCATGGAACAATCAGGTCAGCTGAACCTGATTGAAGAAGAAGGCGAATTCTGTCCAGGAGTTGAACTCAGATTTTTTCATGGACATACGGATGGTCAAATCATCCCGTTCATTCATTACAATGGCAAAACCATTGTGTTTATGGCAGATTTACTTCCCAGTACGGGTCATATTCCCTTGCCTTATTTGATGAGCTACGATACCCGGCCGCTTATAACACTGGAAGAAAAAAAGAAATTTATGGATGAAGCTGCGGATAAGGGTTATATATTGTTTCTGGAGCATGATTACTACACCGAATGCTGTACAGTCAAACATACGCCCAAAGGTGTACGCCTTGACAGGACCTTTAACCTGGATGAATTTTTAGAAGGAAAAGGCGATGTCTTTG
>CAYNBC010000225.1:1101-4260 GCA_964395255.1 uncultured Sphingobacteriales bacterium
TAACTCATCTTTCTACAGGAGGAGGAGCTACTCTTGAATTTTTAGAAGGAAAAGTAGATTTATAATCAATAATTTACACTCGCTCGCTTCAAGCGGTCATTAATGGCCTTTCCAAGAAATTCATCCGGAAATTCCTCTGCAATAATTAACTCAACAGGGGCTTTTTCAAGCTCATGAATGGCTTTAAATAAATTTCTCGCAGCTTCAGTCAGATTGCCCCCGGGAGATAATACATAATTGGTAACTCCAGGTAATGAAAAAGTTCTGGTAAAAGTTATCAGACCAATTCTTTGTGATTTAAAACGGTTTAGATAAGTTTCAACATCACCAAAATACAGAGGTATAGAGGGTGCATAATGCATTTTCATCTGGCCGGGCACTCCGGAAGATGGCTGAATTTTAACAGGCACTTTACCGGATAAAAAATGGCTTAATTCCTCCATAGTAGTACTACCCTGACGCAGGATATTCAAAGTATTATTTTCAAACGAAACAATGGTGGATTCTATACCCCATTGACAACTACCTCCATCCAGTATCATGGGAATCATGCCGCTTAGCTGACTGTAGACATGAGAAGGTGAGGTAGGACTTGTTCTGCCGAAAAGATTTGCGCTGGGTGCTGCAAGAGGATATTCCAGAGAATCCAGTAATTCAAGTGTGAGTGGATGGTTGGGTATGCGTATGGCTATGGTTTGCAGCCCGCTGGTAACAAGGTCAGGTATAATATCTTTTTTATTGAAAATGAAAGTTAATGGTCCCGGGCAAAATTGTCCTGACAGTTCCCTGTAAATGTCAGGTACCTCTTTTACCCATTTCGTTACATCATCAAAAGATGAAATATGAACAATTAGAGGGTCAAAGGAAGGTCTTTTCTTGGTCGAAAAAATTTTAATCACGGCATTTTCATCCAGGGCATTACCTGCCAGTCCATAGACCGTTTCTGTTGGAATGGCTACCAATTCACCCTGATCGAGTAGCTTTTTTGCCTGAAGGATATCTCTGGAAATAATCGTTTCCATTTAGTTGTATGATTGTTTAAAGATAAAAGCAAATTTCAACGAAATAATCCGAAAATAAAAGCAGCTAACAACTCAAGCGATATCCATAAAGAAATGTATACCAACAAAATGATAACCGAGCAAACGATATAAAACTTTCTATGAAAAGATGGTGGAGTTCTTAATACATCCGGAATTCCATAATACAGGATAATCAATCCATACAAGCCCACTACCTGAAAGCTTCTGTAGTGATAAAATATATTTGTCAGGATTGAAATAAAAAGATAAGGAGAAAGGGTATATATGGTTAGTTTGTAGGTTAATGCCAGGTTTTTGGCCGAATCAAACAAAGGCGCTATAGCATAAATGAGATAGGATGAAAACAACATCAGGGTAAAAGGCATTCCAAAGCCCTTTACAATGGCTCCAATAAAACCCAGTAAACCCGATCTTGCAGGATCAAACCAAACACCTATCAAATAAGCTATAGTATTGATGATGAGATAAAAAATAAAAAACTTTCTGTAAAAGAAAGGGTCCTTGTCAATGCTGATACGAAACCATTCAGCACGGGGATATAGAAACAGATTCCAGGTTCTTTTGATTATTTTGCTTAAATCATTCAATTTTCTTTTTTCCTCCTGGATTTTTTCTTTTTCGTTTTTTTCTTTTTTGATTTCTTATCCTCGGTCTTATTTTGAGATTCCTGATTCTTATCGTCCGCAATCCGGGTAGCAGAATTTAGATTTTGTTCTTTCATGGAAGTTTGAGAATTTTCATCAGCAGGTGGAAAATCCTGAAAATCAACATTGGACTTTAGCAATAGCTTTCCATCAAGGATGTCCAGATGAAAAGATTTGATGCTGGCATAGAGGGTTTTTAATGACCCATCGGGCATTTCAATATCAAAGGGTTCTGTCATATTTACAGGTCCTTCAAAATAAAAGGGTTCTTTAAAATAACCGGCAAGGTCAATATCGGTTATATGCTTTTCTTTACCAAGCCAGCGTGTTTTCAAAGGGAAGAGGGCCTGATTTATGGTCAATTCAATGCGGTTGTTTAAAGGTGCATAGGAAACAGCCATATCAGCATCAAGCTGTGTCCGGTATTTCAATGGTCCGGTCTCAACATAAACATTACCCAAAAATCTTGCATGCCCTTTTTGCAATTCTATCCTGGGGTTTTCAAGTACCCATACATAACGGGATTTAATCAGCATGAGCTTGTAAGTTCCTGTATCAGAAACAGGCCCCATGGCTTTTAACAATTTGTTAATCATAGATTCGTGGATATACATAACGATATCATCCGATTGGGCATCTGCATCAGAAACAGGTGTCAACACCAGTAAAAGTAAATAAATGACAATCAAAAACCTCATTTGTTTCTCCATTTATCCAGCAAGCGCCTTTCTTTTTTGGTGGGTCTTCCCAGACCCTTTTGACGGTAAAATACCGATTGTTGTATTAGTTTTAAATTTTCATATTCTTCGGCAGGTGTAAGGTCTTCATAAAATTCCGCAATCCGTGATGCAGGAATCCGGTTTTCCAGTAATGAAAGAACTTTGATGGTGCGAGTAAGAGCTCCTGACTGTATGGTAAGTATTTCGCCTCCTTTGAGCATTTTAGAGGCTTTCAGACTCGTGTTTTCGATTTTTATTTTCCCTGCATTACATGCCTGGTTGGCCAGTTTGCGTGTTTTGTATAGTCTTACAGCCCACAGCCATTTATCCAATCTTACCTGTTGCAAAGGTTCTTTCATAATTTAACGGTTACATGTTTTACAATACAATGATTTTACATCCGGGTTGTCAAAAACCTGAAAGGAAAAATAATCTCCTTCAAATAGCTTGCAATATCTGATTTTGTTTAATTCTGCTGCTTTTTCAAGTGCCCAATAAAAATTTTTGGTCATGATACGCCCCGGCACATGGGTACATGCCATCAGGTAAGTAAAAATATACTCTTCATTGTCGTATGCTTCTTTTAAAAAGCGGTCCATGAGTCTCAGTGAAAAACTATAATCATTGTATTTGATAAATAATTTGGCAAGTTCAAAACAATTGTCCCTGTCAAGGTCATTGATATTCACAAGGGATTTGATTTTTTCATAGGCATCAAGTACTTCCCTTGTGGGTTCCTCCAGTGTATCATTG
>CAYNBC010000226.1:0-4246 GCA_964395255.1 uncultured Sphingobacteriales bacterium
AAAATACTCGAGATTTAACAAGGCATAGAAACAATCCAAAACTCTCTGATGAATCAATACGATAAAAGAGGAGTATCAGCAGATAAATCTGAGGTCCACGAAGCCATAAAAAAACTTGATAAAGGACTTTATCCCAACTCTTTTTGCAAGGTACTGCCCGATTATCTGGGTGGTGACGATAACTATGTCAATATCGTTCATGCCGATACAGCCGGGACCAAAACTTCATTAGCATATATGTACTGGAAAGAAACCGGCAATCTGAATATTTGGAAAGGCATAGCACAGGATGCCATTGTTATGAATATCGATGATATTGCCTGTACCGGCATCACCAATAACTTTATCATTTCATCAACCATTGGAAGGAATAAATCACTTATCCCCGGTGAAGTTATTCAAACACTCATAAGTGCCAATCAGGAATACTGTCAATATATGAGTGAAATGGGGTTTCAAATAGTACTTGCCGGTGGAGAAACCGCTGATGTAGGTGATATTGTGCGTACCATTGATGTAGGAATTACAGCAGTTGCTCGTGCTGAAAAGCATAAAATCAAAGAAATCCGGATTAAACCCGGGGATGTAATTATCGGTCTGGGTTCTGAAGGAAATACTAGTTACGACAAAGTTTACAACAGTGGTATTGGGAGCAATGGACTGACTTTTGCCCGGCATGAACTACTTGATGCCAGTTATAAAAAACAATTTCCTGAATCCTTTGACCCCTCCCTGCCTGATGAAGTTGTCTACACAGGTCATAAAAAGCTTACCGATGTAGATAAAGAAACAGGGCTTACAATTGGTGAATTGCTTCTTTCCCCTACAAGAAGTTATCTACCAGTGCTCGATTCCATCTGGAAAAAATTTTTTAACGAAATAAACGGAATCATTCATTGTACCGGTGGAGGGCAAACAAAGGTTCTTCATTTTATTGATAATGTTAGAATTGTCAAAAATAACCTTTTTCAGGTTCCTCCTGTTTTTCGCTTAATTCAGGAACAAAATAATACCAGCTGGCACGAAATGTATCGTGTTTTTAACATGGGACATCGTATCGAGATTTATTGCTCAAAAGAGGTTGCATCAGATTTGATCAAGCACATTTCCCAATTTGATATTCCTGCCAGACAAATTGGATTTTGTGAAAAGAGTAACAGAAAAAAATTGATAATTATCCAGGATGATTTAATTATTGAATATTAACTAATTTGTAATTTGTAGAATCTTATTTTATTTATTTTTTGTTTTTTTGCAAAATAATTGCATTGTTATTTAAATAACAAAATAGAACAATGGAACTTCTAACAAAAATTAAAAACAGAGCAAAAGAGCTCCAAAAGCGAATCGTACTTCCCGAGTCTTATGAAGAGCGTACCCTCAAAGCAGCTGATTATGCGCTTGAGAACAAACTGGCAAAAATTATTTTACTTGGGGAAAAAGATAAAATTCTCAAAAGAGCGTCTGAATTAAATCTTCATTACATACAGGATGCCCTGATTATCAATCCGGTTGAATATCCAGAATTTGAAAACTTTGTTGAAAAACTGGTTGAGCTTCGAAAACATAAAAATTTAACTCACGATAAAGCCCGTGAGCTTTTAAAAGACCCACTCTACTTTTCAGTGATGATGATAAAAATGAACCTGGCTGACGGAGAAGTTGCCGGAGCCGACAATGCCACAAGTAATGTTTTAAGGCCAGCTTTTCAGATAGTTAAAACAATGCCGGGCATCTCCGTTGTTTCAGGAGCATTCTTAATGATATTAAAAGATACTTCTTTCGGAGAGAATGGTCTGATTATTTTTGCAGACTGTGCTGTTCATCCTGACCCGGATGCCAGGCAACTTGCTGAAATCACTATCAGTACTGCACATACAGCCCGTAATATCGCGAACATAGAACCACGTATTGCATTACTTAGTTTTTCAACCAAAGGTAGCGCACAACACCCCATGGTTGACAAGGTCACTGAAGCTCTTAGCATCGTCAGGGAACAAGACCCCACCCTGGTGGTTGATGGTGAAATGCAGGCAGACGCAGCATTGATTGAAAAAATAGGCCAGAAAAAAGCACCCGGAAGCCCTGTGGCTGGAAAAGCCAACGTTTTAATATTTCCTGATTTGCAATCGGGAAATATTGGATATAAACTTGTCCAGCGCCTTGCCGGTGCCGAAGCTGTCGGTCCCATTTTACAGGGTATGGCCGCTCCTATTAATGATTTGTCCCGGGGTTGCTCGGTTGACGACATTATAAATATGATTGCTATTACAGCCAATCAGGCAAATGGTTTTTAAACCTTAAAATCTTTTCAAAATGAATCAGACAGAAACTTTACAGGATTATGCTTTAAAAAAAGACAACACCCATAAAGCAGGCGTTATAAAAAATATTGGTATTGTAGGTGGTGGTTCCATGGGCCAGGAAATTGCAGTCCATGTAAGCCAGGCAGGATTTGAAGTTTTTCTGGTGGACATCTCAGAAGAACGCCTGTCAGAAATCATGGGCTTGATTAATCAGGCGCTCGATGATGAAATCAATCACTGGGGCATGACTGAAAGCGACAAAAAAGCCATTTTATCGCGCATTCATCCTGCTATTGATTATGCAGACCTGAAAGATTGTGATATTGTCATCGAATGTGTTAATACAAAAAAACCCGTTAGCAATCTTGAAATTAGAAAAAATGTATTCAAAAAAATCGAGGAGAATGTAAGAGAGGATACAGTCATTGCTTCCAATGCATCAACAGTTCTTGTTGCAGATTTAGCTGTAGTCCTTAAACATCCTGAGCGTTCTATTGGTGTACATTTTCTTTCTCCTGTTAACAGAACCAGTATTCTCGAAGTGAACAAATGCGTCATTACCAATAAACAAACCATGGATATCATCCGCAAGTTTGCCAAAATGATTAAAAAAGAGATTGTAAATGTAACAGCATCACCCGGAAACATCAGTACCCGGCTGATAATTCCACTTATCAATGAAGCTTGTGAATTGTTAATGGAAGGTGTTGGCACTGTAGAAGATATTGACAAAACCCTTACTCATGGCTTTGGAATGCAAATGGGACCCTTTGCCCTTGCTGATAAAATAGGTCTTGACAAATTGCTAAAATGGATGGAAGGTTTGTATGATGAATTCGGTGATAAAAAATATAAAACATCTCCTATCATAAAAAGAATGGTCAGAGCTCAATTATATGGCAAAAGGACCGGTGAAGGTTTTTACTGGTATGATGAAAAAGGCAAAAGACATCCAAAACCAGGTTCCATCATTAACCTGGGTCGTGAAGAACTTTAACTAACCTATTTAAACTTGAATCAATGAAAATTCTTGTACTTAACTGCGGTAGTTCCTCCATTAAATATCAATTTCTGGACATGACTGAGGAAAAGGTCCTGGCAAAAGGTATTGTTGAAAAAATTGGATTGAGTGGTTCCTTTTTACGATATAAAAGGCATGATCAGGAGGAAGTTACGCTGCATGGTGAAATCGTTGACCACCAGAAAGGGATAGAGTATGTATTAGGTATCCTGATTTCTGAGCGCAGGGGTGTTATTAAAGATTTGAAAGAGGTAGATGCTGTAGGCCACAGAGTGGTACACGGGGGTGAAGCATTCAAAGGAAGCGTACGCATCAATAATGAAGTTATTAAACAAATGGAAGATTGTGTCGATCTTGCCCCTCTACATAATCCACCCAATCTGAAAGGAATTTATGCCATTAGCGAGTTATTGCCCGACACTCCTCAGGTAGGTGTATTTGATACAGCCTTTCATCAATCCATGCCCGATTATGCCTATTTTTACGCTCTGCCCTATAGCCTGTACAAAAAATATAAAATCAGAAAATACGGTTTTCACGGTACAAGTCATCGCTATGTTTCATACAGGGCAGCTGAAATTCTTAACCAGCCCTACGAAAAACTCAAACTCATAACCTGCCATTTAGGAAATGGCGCTTCGATGGCTGCCATTAAATATGGAAAATCCGTTGACACATCCATGGGATTAACACCTCTCGAGGGTTTAATCATGGGTACCCGTTGTGGAGACCTCGATGTTGGTGCTTTTATTCATATTAAAAACAAAGAGGAAATAAGTCTGAATGCTGCCAACACACTGGTAAACAAACATAGCGGAGTGCTGGGTATTTCAGGCATTTCCTCTGATATGAGAGATATAGAAAAGGCTGCTGATGAAGGAAATGAAAGAGCCAGATTGGCCCTGACAATGTATGCTTA
>CAYNBC010000227.1:0-822 GCA_964395255.1 uncultured Sphingobacteriales bacterium
GTTATTAATGAAATAATCCGCAACTGTAGTGATTTCAGGGTTTAATAAATAAATCCTGTTTCCTTTCAGAAAAATGTTCTGCTCATTCAACAACCCGGAAAAAGAATTTTCAGGGTTTGCAGGCTGCAGGATATCAACGCCCGTGATGGATAATGAAGTGTCAAAAGCAGACCAGTTTTTATCCCCCGAATAAAAAGCCCATCCTAACCGGTTAACACCAAAAGTAAATTTAAATTTCCTGCCTATCACATATACATTAAAACTTAGACCCATTCCGGGTGAATGAGGCATTGTGAATCCTTCACCACGCAGATGAATATCCAGGTGTATGGAATCGCCCTGTAAGGAAGTAAACAAATGTCCCTCCGGTATTTCGACTCTATATAACCGGTTAAAATAATACAAAACGGGCCCGGCTTCAAGAATTAAAGAAAAATGCTTAAAAACATATTTACCTGAAAACATAAAGCTCAGAGCGTGATATCCTGTCCCGCTTATAACTGAAGGAGCCAGTGTTAATTTATCACCGGCAAAAGGGGCATTGCCAAACGATGCCAGTTGAAGAATATCACCTGTACCTTTAAATCCAGAACCATTATAATAGGTGTATCGCAGGTTTCCTGACCATTTATCTGAAAATCGATAAATACTGTCTAATGCCAGGTTAAATTTAATGAAAGCTCCAGCTCTATTGGATGGTTCATTAAAATAATTACGGATAATATTATCATGATTATTAACAAGTTCAGCCAGGGAAGAACTGAAAGAAAAAGGTCTGCTATAAAATTCAGCATTCATCCCCATAAAATAAGGACTTTCAGA
>CAYNBC010000227.1:832-4236 GCA_964395255.1 uncultured Sphingobacteriales bacterium
TCAGAACATAGTTTTATAACCCAGCCTGGCAATGATTTTAAATTTTAATTGATAATCACTGTAAATCTTAACTTTCTGATTGGGAGGGATGGATGTGAATGATGCTTTAACAAGGAAATAATGCGTATTCATTAAATGAGTTAATGATGCAGCCGAAAGCAATGATTCGGATTGGGAATAAAAAGGTGTTACAACTCTTCCTCCATGATTAACTATACCTCCATCTACCCTGAGAGCTTGCTTGAAAAGCGAATCCATAATGGATTTGTTCTCATCCATCATGTACAATTGAAAAAATATTTGGACAGGAAAATCATTATTTATGTGAAATTGTAAATCAGCAAAAGTTACATTTTCCAGAGATCCCAGAGTTTGAATATCTACCGGCAGCGTATCGCAAAGGCTTAATTTGTCGAGGGATAGCTCAAGGGGAATCTCCACCGATAATCCCGAATTCACCTGACTTTCGTTGTAAATAAAATTATCGTAGCTACCCGTGTTGCCTGAAGGATTAATTACCAGCGTACTACTGGTTGTTACTTTATCGGGCATCATTTCAATTACATCCTTTATGTTAGAGTTGGTTTCATCAAGCTTCAATTCTATATAAGAAGGCATAAAAGGAGCTTCATGGGCAGGTTGTATGGATATAGGGGATGAAAAGATGGTAGATGTCAAATCCATTTTTTTTGAAGAGGAAGTCCGTTCGAATTGAAGATTTTCAATATTAAGTGTGGCCGGTGCTCCCACGCCATTTTCAATATAAAAATTCACCCTGGCCTGATTCAGCGCAAATTGGCCTGAAGTGATTTTATTAAAAATATGGAACCGGGATGAAATGGAATTTAAATTTACCGTATCGGAGCCAATAAATCCTTTCACAAAAGAAGGAACCACATTGTATAAAGTATAGAAGATATACAGGCTGTCGTCCAGGGATAATTCAACCATTTTACCCGTGGAATCAATGCGCAATACCAGCGAATTATAAAATGAATTCACCTTATCTCCGTTCTTTCCTGTCAAATCAAACCAGTAATCGTCTACATCCCAGGTCTTTTCAATATATACCGTATCATCAGGCGGAGCAGGTGGAATTACCGCATCGAAAACAAGAGGTTGTGTCCCTAAATATTTTGCACCGGGTATTTCATAATGCACATAGGAAGTATCCTGCAATGTGGAAGCCAAGATAATTTTAAATTTTCCGGACTTGATTCTCATAAAAGTCAACTCGGGTCCATGCAGGTTGTATTCCACATCTTCCTGTTGATCCACCAGATTTTGAGCAGGGAAAATAGCACGGGCAGACTGTACTTCATCAACGGATATTTTCAATGAAAACAAAATGGCATCGTTGGTATCTATTTTTACAGGTTGAATTCCTGAACCGGGAGAAGAAATATTTAAAATCTCCGCTATCAGTTCTCCTTCAAATGTTTTTCCGTCCAGTGAATATGCCTTGCTGAAAGTATGGCCCGGCAACAGGCTTTGAATGGTATCATGTAGCAACAAATTGCCTGAGCGTGCATTTTTTAATAAAACAATAACATCTGTCATTTCAATGGGAAGACCGTTAAATACACGGGTTGTCAGCGTCCCCTTCCTGACTGTTACGGTTTCAAAATATTGGGTGGCCTGAATGGTGGTTTTTCCCCCATAAATATTGTTGATAGCAGGAATAGGAAGATACGAACCATGAGAATTCAGAATGAGCTGCCCCATAGGACCGCTTTGCCTTGCAATTTGACCCAGCGTAACTTTTTGACTTATTTCCCTCGAACCCAGCTTTATGGTTTTCAGGGATGCTGTTATTTCCAGAGTTGTATCAGGTATTTCAAGCAAATCACTGAAATCAATGCTGCCAACAGGCATGTTCATGACAAAAATTACAGTAGAATCAGGGGAAGGGGTAAATACGGTATCCTGTGAAAGATTGGAAAAACTTACAGAACTGTTTACCAGTGGAATCAGCCAGGTAGTTTCCCATGATTTATCTTTATCCTTTTGACAGGAATAGAAAAAAACGGAAATTAACAGGACTAATAAAGTTAATAATACCCAATGGCTATTTCTGATTTTCATGGTTTTGAATTTGACGAATGGCCTCCAGCCTTTTCATTAATGACGGATGTGAATAATAAAAAAATTCATACAATGGATGAGGCTTTAAATGTGAAAGATGGTCGGTGGAAAGTTTCTTCAATGCCGATGGTAAATCGAAGCTATTGGTTGTAGTTACAGCAAAATAATCTGCCTGGTATTCATGCTTACGGGAAAATACATGCGTTATTAAAGATAAAACCATAGATAAAGGCTCGTATAAAACAGCAAATACCATTAAATTAATGTGTACCACATAACCCTCCGGAGCAGGAAGATGAAATCCGAAAACATTTTGGAACAATGCAGCAGTAAAATCGGTATTAAATATAACCAGCGAAAGCAGGTAAAACATTACAAAAGTCTGGAGAGCTGAGATAATCAAACCTTTGACAACATGTTTCTTTTTATAATGACCTACTTCATGAGCAAGAACTGCCACAAGTTCAGGGATGGTGTGTTTTTGTATAAGTGTATCATACAAAACGATTTTCTTTTTCTTCCCCAGACCACTAAAAAAAGCGTTGGCTTTGGTGCTTCTTTTACTTCCATCAATAACCATGATTTTATCCAGAGGAAAACCAACCCTGGCAGCATAATTTTCTATAGATTGTTTTAATTCACCTTCTTCAAGCGGACTGAGTTTATTAAATAAAGGAACAATGAGTGTGGTATAAAACATATTCATCAATATGGAAAAAAGCAGGACCACGAGAAAAGCTATCCACCAGAATTGATTACCCAGTTTAAAAATTAAAACCAGAATAATAGCCATAATGCCACCACCCAGAATAGCCGTTAGCAGGTACGATTTGATTTTATCCATTATAAAAATCCCGGGCGTAGTTTTGTTGAAACCATATTTTTCTTCGATAACAAAAGTTCTGTACCACTGGAAAGGAATGGAAATCAAATCCGAAATAAAAAATAAAATGCCAAAGTAAACCAGTGCCAGCCACACCGGTTGTTTTATCAAGCCTGACAAATAAAGATGAAGCCAGCCGAACCCGCCAGATAACAGAAAAAGCAGCAAAACGACAAAACCCAGCAATCCGGAATAAAAGGATAAACGATGATTCTCAAAATAATAGGAACGGGCTTTCTGATATTGTTCTTCCGTGTAAAAATCCTTTAGACTTTCGGGCAAGCGTTTTTCCCATGTGGATTTATTCAAAAAATCCAGAATTGTTTCGAGGAGATATCCTGCAACAACAATAATCACAACCACAAGAAACAAAGTCTTCGCCATTAAATACTTTTTTTGAGTTATGCAAATTAACAACAAAAATGATGTTTAGTTT
>CAYNBC010000228.1:0-931 GCA_964395255.1 uncultured Sphingobacteriales bacterium
TTGCCAAACAATGTTGGTTGGAAATTTCTCCCCCCCCTCATAGCCACTCAATAGAGGTCTCTGAGGAATACAGAAACTCCTTTTCGGAAAAATAAAAATATTCCAGGAATTTTACCAACTTATCCACACCGCTGGAATTATTTTTGACTGGTTATTTTAACCCCATTTGAATCCATGAAGGTAATTACTGTAAATGTGTTAAAAGAAAAAAAATAAATAGTTTTGCCGGCAAGAATATATCATTAAAGCAATTCAATGTCAAATACGGAAGAAATAGCCACGCAGGTAAGAAGAGATATCATACGGATGACACATCGTGCCGGCTCAGGTCATCCCGGTGGTTCACTGGGTTGTGCTGATTTTTTAAGTTTGCTTTATTTCGAAATCCTTGACATAAAACCGGAAAAATTTGACCTTACCGGTAAGGATGAAGATGTATTTATTCTGTCCAATGGACATATATCCCCTGCTTTTTACAGTGTTTTAGCCAGAAGAGGATATTTTCCTGTTTCCGAACTGGCAACCTTTCGCCTTTTAGGAACACGGCTTCAGGGACATCCTTCGGTAGCCGAAAAACTTCCTGGAATCAGAATTGCGACCGGTTCACTCGGTCAGGGTTTAAGTGTAGCTCTGGGTTTTGCTCTGGCTAAAAAACTCGATAACGACACCCATCTTGTTTATTCCCTTCATGGAGATGGCGAATTGCAGGAAGGCCAGAATTGGGAAGCTTTCATGTTTGCTGCGCACCACAAGATTGACAATATTATTGCAACCATCGATTACAATCACAAACAAATTGACGGTACGCTTGAAGAAGTCATAAGTCTGGGAAATTTGAGAAGTAAAATCGAGAGCTTTGGGTGGAAGTGTTTTGAAATGAATGGTCATGATTTTCCACAGATGAGAGAGGTTATAAAACAAGCACAACAAT
>CAYNBC010000228.1:941-4229 GCA_964395255.1 uncultured Sphingobacteriales bacterium
GAAATAAACAACCCGTTTGTATCATTATGCATACCATCATGGGCAAAGGGGTTGATTTTATGGAAAATGACCATCGCTGGCATGGCATGCCACCCAATGATGAACAAGCTGAAAAAGCTTTGATGCAAATTCCTGTAACATTAGGTGATTTCTGATGAAAAAATTTATTGTTTTCATATTGTTGTTGTTAAGTGTAAGCGGAATTTATTCCCAAACACAAAACAAGCAAAAAGTAAGAATTCTATTTCTGCTTGACGGCTCAGGCAGTATGTGGGGAGTCTGGGAAAACGAGCAAAAAATCAATATTGCCAAAAGGCTCCTTATTCAGCTTGTAGATAGTTTATCGCAGTTTGACAACATCGAAATGGCACTGAGAGCCTATGGACATCGAAGTCCCAAGGTAAGACAGGATTGTAAAGATACACGACTTGAAGTTCCTTTCGGGATTAATAACAAGGATTTAATTATCAAAAAACTAAAAGATATTATTCCCAAAGGGACTACTCCCATCGCCTATTCGCTTTCCATGGCCGCCAACGATTTTCCTCAGGACAGGAGATATAGAAATATCATTATTCTTATTACAGATGGAATTGAAGAGTGTGGTGGTGATCCCTGTGCCGTTTCCCTTGCACTGCAGCGAAGAGGCGTTATTCTAAAACCCTTTATTATAGGTTTGAACATCGACAGTAAACTGGCGGACCAGCTGGATTGCGTGGGGCATTTCTTCAATGCTACCGAAGAAAAATCTTTTGGAAAAATACTCAATGTTGTGGTATCCAATGCCATTAACAACACCACTGCGCAGGTTAATTTGCTGGATATTTATGGTAAACCCACTGAAACAGATGTAAATCTTACTTTTTATGACCATAAAACCGGTGAAATCAAATATAATTTTTACCATACATTAAATGCCAGAGGATTGCCCGATACGCTGTTTATCGATCCGCTTTACAAATACGATATAACGGTTCACAGCATTCCGCCCGTGACAAAATCAAATGTAGAACTGGTGTCAGGTAAACACAATATCATTCCAATAGATTGTCCTCAGGGTTATTTGAAATTAAAAATTAATGGTATTACCAATTATCTTGACCTTCAGGCACTTGTAAAAAGACCAGGTACAGAAGAAATTATTCATGTACAAAAGTTTAATACAACGCAAAAATATCTGGTAGGCAAATACGACCTTGAAATCCTTACATTGCCGAGAATAACTATTAAAGGTATATCTATTGAGCAGAGCCATACATACACAGTAGAAGTTCCCCAACCCGGAAAAGTCAATATATTTTCTTCACAATATATGCTGGGAAGCATTTACAGGATTGTTAACGGAAAGATGGAATGGATTTGCGAAATTTCATCATCCGACAGGACGCAGGTAATAACCATGCAACCCGGAGAATACCGTATTGTTTATAAAAGAAAAGACGCTGCAATAACGGAATATACCAATGTTAAAAAATTTACTGTTACTTCCGGTGGTTCAACGAATGTCAATTTAAGATAATGAATAAACAGGGAACAAATGAATCCTTTTAAAAATCAGGGAAATAAAGCAACAAGAAGTGGGTTTGGAAAAGGACTCCTTGAAGCCGGTACCGAAAATGAGAATATCGTTGCCCTGGCTGCTGACTTAACCTCATCGGTCAAGATGAATGCCTTTCGTGATGCTTTTCCTTCCCGTTTTTTTCAGGCAGGTATAGCCGAAGCCAATATGATAGGCGTGGCTGCAGGTCTGGCTCAGGCTGGTAAAATTCCATTTACTGGCACTTTTGCCAATTTCAGTACAGCCCGGGTTTATGACCAGATTCGTCAATCCGTGGCTTATTCCCGCACCAATGTCAAGATTTGCGCCTCTCATGCCGGTGTTACCGTAGGAGAAGATGGTGCAACACATCAGAATCTGGAAGATATAGGCTTGATGAAGATGCTACCCAATATGACGGTCATTGTTCCCTGTGACTATAATCAAACGCGTAAAGCAGTCCATGCCATTGCCCGGTTTGATGGTCCTGTTTATCTCAGGTTTGGCCGTCCTGCCGTACCCAATTTTACGCCTGAAAACCTTGATTTTGAAATTGGCAAAGGTCAATTACTACTCCAGGGAAATGATATTACACTCATTGCTACAGGACACCTCGTTTGGCATGCACTGGAAGCAACGAATAAGCTTGATGAGGAAAATATTTCGGCCGAAGTTATAAATATCCATACCATCAAGCCCCTGGACGAGGAAATAATTTTAAATTCTGTAAAAAAAACAGGCTGTGTACTTGTTGCTGAAGAGCATCAAAAAGCCGGTGGATTGGGCGAATCCGTTGCCCGTCTGCTGGCCGAAAAGTATCCGGTTCACATGGCATTTATCGGAGTTAGTGATGTATTCGGGGAAAGCGGCAAACCTGACCAGCTGCTTCAAAAATTTGGATTGGATGCTCCCGCTATTGCTCAAAAAGCCATGGAACTTGTCGCCCTTAAAAAGAAAAAATTATCTTTTCATTAAACCTCTTCGCATTTTCTTTGTCATAGTTCCTGAATCCGTGAATTATGCCATCTTATCCCTCAGATAAGGAAATATTAGATGCACTCAGTCAACCTCATTCCAGAGAAAAAGCATTTAAATGGCTGGTTGGCAAATACAAAAGCAAAATATACTGGACTGTAAGACGAATGGTCATTGACCATGACGATACCAACGACCTTGTACAAAATATTTTTATTAAAATCTGGAAAAAAATTGACCAATTTCGCTCCCAATCTGAATTGTATACCTGGATTTACAGAATTGCCATCAATGAATCATTGAATTTTATCAAATCAAAGAACAGAAAAAAATGGATTCCTCTTGATCAGGCATCATCTTATCTGGAAAAAAAGGTAGATGATTACTTTCCAGCCGAAGCTGACAGAATAAAAAACAAACTATACAAAAGCATTTCCCGGCTGCCTGAGAAACAAAAAATGGTTTTTAATCTCCGGTATTTTGAAGAAAAATCCTATGATGAAATCAGTCAGATTCTGGGTGTATCCGTTGGCTCATTGAAGGCCTCCTACCACCATGCCGTTAAAAAGATTGAAAGCGAACTGGTTAATTCATTTTAAACTTTTTTTTATTTAATTTGTCAAAAGGTTGCTATGAAAAACAAAGAAGACATAAAAAAAGAACTTGAGCAAATCGGACCTACTCTATCAAATCTTAACACCAGACATGACTTTGAGGTTAATGAAGATTATTTTGAAGAACTTGAACAAAATATTTTAAATCAAACCATTTATAGC
>CAYNBC010000229.1:0-273 GCA_964395255.1 uncultured Sphingobacteriales bacterium
GCCTTATGGTATTACTATACTCACCCTCTGGACATAAACAAAGCGGATGAAAAACAACTTGCCGGTTTGTTTTTTCTGACCTCTCCTGAAATTAAAAGTATTCTGGACTACCGGAAAACTTACCTGGGATTTAAAAGCCTTAACGAATTTTATTATGTAGAGAATCTTTCACCGGAAAAAGCAGAGTGGCTAAGATATTTTGTAGCTATTTATTCCGAATCGCCCAATTCACTGACTCCTCAAACATTTACAGGTGGAAAACATCAGTTTTTT
>CAYNBC010000229.1:283-4195 GCA_964395255.1 uncultured Sphingobacteriales bacterium
CCCTCGTTAAATACAGATACCAAACATCCGGTAATTTTGATGCAGGCTGGGTTGCCGAAAAAGATGCAGGCGAAGCTTTTCTGCGTAAATCCAATCCATACGGTTTCGACTTTTACTCAGCATTCGCTTCTCTGGGCTTCAGAGGTAGATTTTTAAAAAAAATCTATCTTGGAGATTATCATCTGACTACCGGTGAAGGATTGGTGTCCCACACAGCTTTTGGCTTTTCAAAATCCGCAGATGTTCTTCAGCTGGCAAAAAACAGCAAAGGAATCAGACCTTATTTTTCGTCACTTGAGTCAGGTTTTTTAAGAGGCATAGCACTGGAAGCTGGTATTAAAAATTTTTCCACTTTGTTTTTTGTGTCTTCCATTCGCAGAGATGGTAATATTAGATACGATTCAACCGGGCAGTTCAATTATTTTTCTTCCTTTGACAATAGCGGCTATCACCGCACTCAAACTGAAATAAATAAAGAGAACCAGATCAGTCATCAGACTGCAGGTTTGAATATGGAATTAAACAGCCGGCATCTTCTTCTGGGTACAAATATGGTAATCAATATTTTTACACCTGTTTATCTGCCCGATAACTATTTAACCACTTTGCATCCGGAAGGTATTTCCCGGGTATTCAATACAAGTTTATATTACCGTTATTCCTATAAAAACATTTTTTCTTTTGGTGAACTGGCATCCTATGGCTCCCATGTGGCCGGACTGGCAGGCATCAACATCATACTTACTGAAAATTTTCACAGCTCCCTGCTTTATCGAAATTATTCACCAGCTTATTATGCTCCTCTTTCCAGTGCATTCGGGGAAAGCAGCCGCACTTCCAATGAAAAAGGCCTTTACTGGGGGTTTCAGTATTCCCCATCCGGAAACATAAACATTCGTTTTTATACCGACCGTTTTAGTTTTATCGAACCTGTGTATCATAATGACCTTTCTACCATTGGATATGAATATTTTACGCAGATTGATTACCGTAATTACAGCCATACCTATGCATATTTCCGACTTAAATGGGAAAATAAAAACCAGAATGATAATCAGCAGGAAACGCTGAACCATATAGTTCCCATCAACAAATTATCCCTTCGGTTTCATCTGCATGGACGAATAAATTACAACAGCGGACTGGATATACGAGCTGAGTGGAAAAAAAGCTGGAATGAACAAGATAATCCCATAGGTTTTATGATGTATGAAGAGCTATTTTACAAATTGAACCGCTATCCCGTTAGATTTTATTTCAGATATTACTTATTTGATGTTCAGGATTATTTGTCGGCCATTTATTCGTTTGAAAATGACGTGATGTATTCTTTTACATCGCAGGTTTTTTCCGGTAGTGGTTCCCGGTTTTATTTTTTGGTCAAAGCCCGCTTCCGGAAAAATTTGTGGATGGAAACCCGAATAAGCAGAACCTTTTATTTTGATCGTGATTCAGTAGGTTCAGGCTATGAAGAGATTCAGGCAGCCCATAAAACACAACTATCCATGATACTGAATTTGCTTATTTAAACTATTTTTTGAGAACAAACCTTATTTTCTATCTTTGCAACTTTACCACTTAATTTAGCTGAATTATGCTGAATATAGCTCTGTTTGGACCTCCGGGGGCCGGTAAAGGCACACAATCAAAATTGCTGATTGAAAAATACAATCTGATTTACATTTCAACGGGGGATATTTTACGAAATGAAATTGCTGAAGGTACGGAACTTGGACTTAAAGCCAAATCCATTATCGATCAGGGTGGGCTCGTACCAGACGAAATTATCGTTCAAATACTTGAGAAAACTATTTTGATGAATCCGGAAGCCTCAGGCTTTTTGTTTGATGGTTTTCCCAGAACCGTTGTACAGGCCTATATTCTGGAAGGGCTGATGTATAAACTCAACACTTCCCTGACCTGCATGATTTCACTGGAAGTTCCCCGCGAAGAACTTTTAAAAAGACTGACCGGAAGAGCCAAAACATCAGGCCGGAGTGACGATTCCATTGAAGTAATTCAGAAACGTTTGAAAGAATATGAAGAAAAAACCAAACCTGTAGCGGACTTTTATAAAGAAAAGGGTATTCTTCACCGGATTAATGGAGTAGGAAATGTAGAAGAAATACATCAGCAAATATGCGATACCATAGATGGCTATTTGAAAAACAAATGGGTGAACATCATTTTGTTTGGCTATCCCGGTGCCGGTAAAGGAACCCAGGCAAAAAGGATTTCCCGCGAATACAACATGGTTTATATTTCTACCGGAGAAATGCTCCGTAATGAAGTAGCTCAAAAAACTGAAATCGGTGCAATTGTAGAGCCTTACATGAAAAGCGGATTGATTGTTCCTGATGAAATTGCTATAAAACTTATTGAACAAAAAATTCAAACACACCCCCATGCCAGTGGTTTCCTATTTAAAGGCTTTCCGCGAAACCTGGTACAGGCCTACATACTTGACGGATTGCTAAGAAAAATGGGCTCATCCCTGAGTTTTATGATAGATTTTCATATTCCTCCATTGGAAGCCATCAAAAGATTGGCTGCAAGAGCCAAATCTCCCAAAGCCAGAGAATATGATATGAAAACCGAACTTATTGTTCAACGGCTTGAGGAATATGAAAGGGTTTCTTTACCTGTAGTAAGATATTACGAAAAACATAAAAAAATATTCATTGTAGATGCAATGGGAACTGAAGATGAAGTTTATCAACGTGTCAAGGAAGTAATGGATAAAGTTAGAAATCGCTTTTTATTTTAAAATGAGATAAAAATCTCCGATTTTGAACTAATAATTATATTTGCCACAAAAATCTACAGGAATGAAGCTTTTTCTGAATATTATTTTAACTCTTGCCGCATTGGCACTGGCTTTCTGGTTGTTTATGATAATTCGTGAACCTATTATTGAAAAACGCGAGTTCAACATAAAACGAAAAGCCATTATTGCAAGACTGGAAAATGTGAGAAAAGCCCAGTTTGCCTTTAAAGAAGTTACGGGTCATTTTGCCGATAACTGGGATACCTTAATCAACATGGTTAAGCATGGCAAATTTATGATTGTCAAAACCATTGGTGACCCCAACGATACTACCATTGTCATCAGAAGAGATACTTTTTATGTTCCTATTCTGGACTCCATTTTTGGTAGAGATTTTCCGGTAGATTCCTTAAAATACATTCCTTTTACCCATGGTGCTGTTTTCGACATTCAGGCCGGATATATTAACCAAAGAGGTGTAAAAGTACCAGTATTTCAGGTCACCGATTCCAAACCTTTCAATCAGAAATATATAGAACGAGGTGAAGAAAAACCCCTGACACTGGGTTCCATGACCGAAGTCAACTATTCGGGTAACTGGAAATAATTTCATGGAATTAATTTCCGATTTACAGGCACCTTCCTTTCCAAATATTCAAGAAAAAGAAGCCATTATTGTTTTGTATTATAACGGCAACCGTCTGGTTTCCATTTGCTTTCACCGGCAAGATTCAGTCTTACAGGCTTTTAGAGAAGTACATCTGGAGAGCAGTCCGGAAATTCCTGATCCCCTTTCACTTGCCCTCTGGGGAAAAAGCTGGATTTACAAGTATTTTGTTGTGGAAACTCCCAAATTCACTTTAATCCCCTCCTCCTATTTTGACGAGCATTTCAGCCGTGCTTATTTTACCCTTAATTATGAAACAGACCCTCAGGAAAGTATTCAATTTTCCGATGCTTCGAACATTGATGCTAAAATTGTTTTTTCACTGAATAATTTCCATCAGCTTCTGGCAGCTAAGCTTAAAGTAAATAAATTTCTACACCTTATACAATGGCATTTTAAAAGGCACTTTCAGTTTAACCCGGCCTACAATCATGTAATATATATTCATTTTTTAAAGGAAAGATTTTATTTAAGTGCA